>JAGWUG010000011.1 GCA_028868555.1 Actinomycetales bacterium
ACCCAGTAGTAACAACCCGATGCTCAGGCTGATGCGATCCAGGTCGCCGAATGCCGTGAACAGTAGTGAAATCACAAAAACAAGCTGGGCGATGACAACCACTCGCAGCGAACCTAGCCTGTCACCCAGCCAGCCGAAGATCGGGCTGAAAGCCCACATGCCGGCAACGTGGAGACTGATGGTGAAGCCAACAATCACGAGGCTGAAGCCCATGCCCTCCATGTGAACCGTGGTCATGCTCATCACGGCCACCATCACCATGTGACTTAGGGCAATGGTGGTCACGGCAAAGCGGGCACGAGGGTTCCCGCGGAGAATGCCAAATGCAATCGGCAGCGAAACCTTGCGGCGCTGACCGGTCTTGCTCGCGTCGAGAGATCGTGCGGTGAGCAGAGGGTCGGGGCGCAGTCCAATGAGGAACGCGGTGGAACCGGCAATCTGAGCACAGATGGTGATCACAAACGGGCCGGTCAGGTGCGGCAGTCCAAGAGCCTGCCCAACAATCTCACCTGGCTCAAACAGGTTGGGTCCAATCACGGCACCGATGGTGGTACCCCAAACCACAAGGGCTAGGTCACGACCCGAGGAGCGAATCGACGGAAGGTCTGTGGCGGCAAAGCGAGCCTGCAAGCTGATTGCGCTGGATGCTCCGAGCCCGAAGAATGCCACGAGCAGCAGCGGAAACCAGCCGGTGACTCCAGCGAGGATCGCGGTCACCGCTCCCGTGATGGCGATGGATGAACCGGTCACCAGGGCAATGCGGCGTCCTTTCGCGGCGGCCAACCGCGCGAGTGGGAAGGCCCAGAACGCCGTGCCCAGGGTGCTGAAAGTTGCCGCGGCTCCAGACCAGGCAGGAGTGCCGGAGAGCTTCTCCGCCAGAAGGGCACCGATGGAGAAAACGACGCCAACTCCAAAGCCGCTGAGCAGCTGGCCGGTCATCAGTGTGCGTAGGACTCTGCGCTGCAGGGCATCGGTGCTTATGGGGGCGCTCATGGGCTTAAGCCTAACCCCCGTAAATAGGCGGTTTCGGGTAGAATTGAGGTTCTGAATTGTGAGGTATTTCCATGTCGAACAAGCCGCTGACGCTGGCCGAAAAGGTCTGGCGCGACCACCTGGTTGTGAAGGGTGAAGACGGTTCTCCGGACCTCCTTTACATCGACCTCCACCTGGTGCACGAGGTAACTAGCCCACAGGCTTTCGACGGTCTCCGTCAGGCAGGTCGTCCGGTTCGCCGCCTCGACCTCACCATTGCCACCGAGGACCACAACACCCCAACTCTCGACATCGACAAGCCGATTGCCGATGTGACCAGCCGCACCCAGATTGAGGCGCTTCGCAAGAACGCCGCCGAGTTTGGCGTGCGCATTCACTCGCTGGGTGACGCTAACCAGGGCATCGTGCACGTGGTTGGCCCCCAGCTTGGTCTGACCCAGCCTGGAATGACTGTGGTCTGTGGCGACAGCCACACCTCCACCCACGGCGCCTTCGGTTCGCTTGCCATGGGTATTGGCACCTCTGAGGTTGAGCACGTGCTCGCCACCCAGACCTTGCCGCTCAAGCCGTTCAAGACCATGGCAATCAACGTTGAGGGCACGCTGCGTCCGGGCGTAACTGCCAAGGACATCATCCTCGCCGTAATCGCCAAGATTGGCACTGGCGGTGGCCAGGGCTACGTTCTGGAATACCGCGGTAGCGCTATCCGTGCACTGAGCATGGAGGGTCGTATGACCATCTGCAACATGAGCATCGAGGCCGGTGCACGTGCCGGAATGGTTGCGCCGGACGAGACCACCTACAAGTTTGTTCAGGGCCGCCCACACGCTCCTGAGGGAGCTGACTGGGATGCAGCCGTTGCCTACTGGAAGACCCTGCCAACCGACGAGGGTGCAGTCTTCGACGCCGAGGTCAACATCGATGCCAACACCCTTGACCCATTCGTGACCTGGGGAACCAACCCTGGGCAGGGTGTATCGCTGCTCGACAGCGTCCCAGATCCTGCCAGCTTCACCGATCCAAACGAGCGTCAGGCCGCCGAGAGTGCACTGAAGTACATGGACCTGAAGGCCGGTACTCCGATGCGCGACATCAAGGTCAACACCGTCTTCGTTGGTTCCTGCACCAACGGTCGCATCGAAGACCTCCGTGCCGCGGCCAACATCATCCAGGGTCGCACCAAGGCCAAGGATGTCACCATGCTGGTGGTTCCTGGTTCGGCCAAGGTTCGCCTGCAGGCGGAGGCCGAGGGCCTCGACCAGATCTTCAAGGACTTTGGTGCCGAGTGGCGCTTTGCCGGTTGCTCCATGTGCCTGGGCATGAACCCAGACCAGCTGGCTCCGGGCGAGCGCGCCGCCTCCACCTCCAACCGCAACTTCGAGGGTCGTCAGGGCAAGGGCTCGCGCACCCACCTGGTTTCGCCAGTGGTTGCCGCAGCCACCGCCGTTCGCGGCACTCTCTCGAGCCCAGCCGACCTTGAGCCGCTCGAGCCACTGACCACCGGAATCGCAACCCTGGGGAACAACTAATGGAAAAGTTTGAAGTTTTCACCGGCACCGCTGTTCCGCTGCGTCGTAGCAACGTTGACACCGACCAGATCATTCCTGCGGTCTACCTGAAGCGCATCACCAAGACCGGCTATGACGACGCACTGTTCGCAGCCTGGCGCGGCGAGCCAGACTTCATCCTCAACCAGGAGCCTTACAAGGCCGGTCAGGTCCTAATCGCAGGCCCAGACTTCGGTACCGGTTCCAGCCGCGAGCATGCCGTTTGGGCGCTGCGCGACTACGGCTTCAAGGCGGTTTTCAGCAGCAAGTTTGCCGACATCTTCCGCGGCAACTCGGGCAAGCAGGGTCTGCTCAGCGGCGTCATCACCGATGCTGACACCGAGAAGCTCTGGCAGGCAATTGAGGCGCAGCCGGGCATCGGTGCCACCGTTGACCTGGTTGCCAAGACGGTCTCCGTGGGGAGCCTCACCGTCAACTTTGAGATTGATGATTACACTAGGTGGCGTCTGCTAGAGGGCTTGGATGACATTGGTCTGACCCTCCAAAACGAGCAGGCTATCGCGGATTTTGAGGCCAAGCGACCTTCGTTCAAGCCTCAGACTCTGCCAGCCAAGGGAGTCTAATGAGCCAGATCACCGTTGTAGGTGGCAAGCCCCTAAAGGGTCGAGTTGACCTCAAAGGCGCTAAGAACCTGGTGACCAAGGCCATGGTGGCTGCCCTGCTGGGCGAGTCCACCAGCGTGCTCAAGGACGTACCGCGCATCTCCGACGTTGACGTGGTTCAGCGTCTGCTGCAGCTCCACGGCGTCCAGATTGACTTTGCCGAAGACGGCACAATGAGCCTCGACCCGAGTGGCGTGAAGAGCGCTCGCATGGTCGACATCGATGCTCACGCCGGCTCCAGCCGAATCCCAATTCTTTTCTGTGGCCCACTGCTGCACCAGCTTGGCGAGGCTTTCATTCCTGGCCTTGGCGGATGCGACATCGGTGGCCGTCCGCTGGACTTCCACTTCGACGTTCTCCGCTCGTTCGGTGCAGTGATTGAGAAGCTGCCAAACGGCACCCGCCTCTCTGCACCAAACGGAATGCACGGCGCTAAGATTTCGCTGCCGTACCCTTCGGTGGGAGCCACCGAGCAGGTTCTGCTCACCGCGGTTCGCGCCGAGGGAAAGACCGAGCTTTCGGGTGCCGCAATCGAGCCAGAGATCATGGACCTCATTGCCATCCTGCAGAAGATGGGTGCCATCATTTCGGTTGACGCCGACCGCGTGATTCGCATCGAGGGTGTGAGCCGCATGGTTGGCTACCAGCACCGCGCACTCTTCGACCGCAACGAGGCCGCCAGCTGGGCAGCGGCTGCGCTGGCAACCAACGGCGACATCTTTGTTGGCGGAGCCCGTCAGCCGGAGATGACCACCTTCCTCAACGTCTTCCGCAAGGTTGGCGGCGCCTTCCAGATTGAGGATGACGGCATCCGCTTCTGGCACCCCGGCGGCACCCTCAACTCCGTTGTGATTGAGACCGACGTGCACCCTGGCTTCATGACCGACTGGCAGCAGCCGCTCGTGGTTGCGCTCACTCAGGCCCAGGGCATGAGCATCATTCACGAGACCGTGTACGAGAACCGCTTTGGCTTCACCGATGCCCTCAACCAGATGGGTGCTCAGATTCAGCTTTACCGCGAGTGCCTCGGCGGTACCAGCTGCCGCTTCGGTCAGCGCAACTACTTCCACTCCGCGGTAATCAGCGGCCCAACCAAGCTCAAGGGTGCCGACATTCGGGTTCCTGACCTGCGTGGTGGCTTCAGCCACATGGTTGCGGCTCTGGCAGCCGAGGGAGTCTCGAACGTGACCAACGTTCAGCTCATCTCGCGCGGCTACGAGAACTTCCTGCAGAAGCTAACCGACCTGGGTGCTGAGTTCACCTACACCGAATAGACGGCGCGAACTATGGCAAGCAAGAAGAGCGCTCTCCCGATGCCAAAGTTCCACGCCACTGAGCTGAACCCTCAGTTGCGTTCGGTGGCCATTTGGTTGGCACCCGTGGTTCGCCTGCTATTTGGTCTGCGGGTTCGCGGCATCGAGAAGCTGCCAAAGACCGGCCCATACGTCTTGGTCTCTAACCACCTCACCAACGTAGACCCGCTGGCGGTTGCCTACTTCGTCTATGTGACGCTGAAGCGTGCTCCACACTTCATGGCCAAGGAGAGCCTGTTCCGTCTCCCGCTGGTTGGCAAGCTACTGCTAGCCGCCGGCCAGATACCGGTTTATCGCTCCTCCGGAAACCGCAACGATGAGCCACTGCGCGTTGCCCATGAATACCTAAAGCGCGGTCACACCATCGCCATCTTCCCCGAGGGCACTCTTACCCGCGACCCAGAGCTCTGGCCGATGCGCGGACGCTCCGGAGCGGTTCGCTTGGCGCTAGACACCAACGTTCCGGTCTATCCGATTGCCCACTGGGGAGCGCAGGACATCCTGCCACGCTACGGTTCTAAGTTCCGCCCAGGCTTCTGGAAAAAAGTGGACATCATGGTCGGCGACCAGATCGACCTGAGTGAATTCCAAGGCCGCAAGCTGACTCCCGAAGAGGTCGGCGTTGCCACCTCCAAGGTGATGAGCGCAATCGCGGGCCTAGTCTCGGAGCTCCGCGGCGAACCCGCACCGGCAACTCTCTGGGACCCGGCTCAGCAGGGCCAGGCCACCACCGGAAACTTTGTGAAGGCAGCCAAGAAGGGCAAAAAGTAGTGAGCAAGTTTGCAGTAATGGGTGCCGGTTCCTGGGGAACCACCTTCGCCAAGGTTCTCGCCGATGGCGGCAACGATGTTGTGCTCTGGGCTCGCCGCGACGAAGTGGTTGAGGAGATCAACGACGACCACCGCAACGGTGACTACCTGCCTGGCATTGACTTGCCAAAGTGCCTGACCGCGACCCTCGACCCAGCGGTGGCCCTCGATGGAGCAGAGCACGTCTACATCGCCGTGCCGTCTTCTACCCTGCGTACCAACCTTGAGGCCTGGGGTCCGATGATTCCCAAGGACGCAATTCTGGTCTCCCTGATGAAGGGCGTTGAGCAGGGCACTGGTTTGCGTATGAGCCAGGTCATTGAAGAGGTTCTGGACTGGCCGAAGAGTCAGGTGGTTGTGGTCTCTGGACCAAACCTCTCCGCCGAGATTGCTGCCGAGCACCCAACTGCTGCGGTTGCCGCTTGCTACAAGGCCGAGACGGCTGCATCGGTGGCGCGCGCCTGCACCAACGAGTACTTCACCACCTTCACCAACAAGGACGTGATTGGCACCGAGTTTGGCGGCATTCTGAAGAACCTCATTGCGGTAGCCATTGGCATTGTGAACGGTGTTGGCTTCGGCCAGAACACCAAGGCATCCATCATGACTAGAGGCCTGGCCGAAATCTCCCGCTTCGCCGTTGCCTACGGGGCCAAGCAGAACACCATGATGGGCCTGGCCGGCCTGGGCGACCTCATCGCCACCTCCGAGTCGCCGCTCAGCCGTAACTTCCGCGCCGGCGAAATGCTGGGCAAGGGCTTCTCCAAGCGCGAGGTGCTGCGCCGCCTCAGCCAGACTGCCGAGGGTCTCAACTCGGTGGCTCCAGTGCTTGAGCTTGCCGCCGCAAAGGGCGTAAAGATGCCAATCGTTGAGCAGGTTCAGATGGTGATTGAGGGCAAGATGCCTCCTAAGGAGATTGCTCCGCACCTGATGGGCGAAGACGAAGAGCCACAGGGCGAGTAAGGCCGGAGACTCTGGAATGACCAAGCTAAACGTAGTTCTCCTCTTCGGTGGTCGCAGCAGCGAACACTCCATCTCATGTGCCACCGCGGCAGGCGTAATGGGCGCCATCGACCGCAGCAAGTACAACCTCATTCCGGTCGGTATCACCCAGGACGGTGTCTTCGTTCCAGCCCTCGACTCGGTGGAGCGCTGGGCCCTCTCCGATGGCCCACTGCCTGTGGTTGAGGCCGACGGCCGTCGGGTCGAGTTCGCCATGGATGGATCTCGCGAACTGTTTTTGATTGGCGCTGATGGAACCCGCGGTTCGATGGGTTTTGCCGATGTGGTCTTCCCGGTTCTGCACGGGCCACTCGGCGAAGACGGCACCATGCAGGGCTTCCTCGAGCTCGCCGGCATTCCATACGTTGGCAACGGCGTATTCGCCTCGGCCGCCGGCATGGACAAGGAGTTCTCCAAGAACCTATTCCTTGCTGCCGGAGTTCCAGCTACCCCTCACGTGGTCATTCGCGAATACGACTGGAAGCATAACCGCCAGCTAATCATGGGTGAAGTTGCTCGTTTGGGTGAAGCACCGCTCTTTGTGAAGCCGGCGCGCGCTGGTTCATCGGTGGGAGTTTCCAAGGTCAAGGACATGGCCGACTTCGAGATCGCCGTTCGTGCCGCGCTCGAGCACGACAACAAGGTGACCGTGGAGAAGGGCTTGGTTGGCCGCGAGGTTGAGTGCGCGGTGCTGTCCTCGCTCGATGGCGGACCAGCACGAGTTTCTGTGGCCGGCGAGATCATCGTCAAGGGTCGCGAGTTCTACGACTTTGAGGCCAAGTACCGCGACGAAGATGCGGTTGACCTGATCATTCCAGCGGTACTGACCTCGGATGAGCTGGAAGATATGCAGGCTCTGGCTCGCCGTGCCTTCGAGGCCATCGGTGGTTTTGGGCTTTCTAGAGTTGACTTCTTCCTAACTGCCGAAGGCTTCTTCATCAACGAGATCAACACAATGCCTGGGTTCACTCAGTTCAGCATGTACCCGTCACTCTGGGGTGCGACTGGTATTGGTTACGCAGACCTCATCGACCAGCTAATCCAACTGGGCCTCGGCGCCAAGCGCTAAAAGGTGCTGAGCGCCAAGCGCTAGTTTTTGCTCGCCGGTTCCGTGCAGAGTCGGTCGCTCGGGATTGCCTGCTCAACGCTGAATCCCAGGGCATCGAGCGCCTTCACTCCACTGGCGTTCTTAGAATCCACAATCACCTCGGTTGCCGGCTTGCGGCCAAAGGTGATGAAGCGGTAGCTCGGGGCTTTGCTCGCGTCCACCAGCCAGTCGATGCCTCCCGCGGTAACGCAAGGGAGAGTGCTGGCCAAAACCTCTGGGAGACCACAGCGCAGAATCACACGTGCGGGGCTTCCCCAAGCTCCTGTGGCCTGAGCATTGGTTTCGCGACGGCCATTTCCATCGATGGTGTCAGGTAGGCGAACCACCACAGCGGCGCAGCGCGGGCTGTTGGAAGCGGCGGCTGGGTCTAGCGCAACTGCGCTGGTGCAAGCAGACAGACTAGCGGCAGCGGTACCTAGGGCGGCGGCAGCAAGGAGGACGCGGATTGAGCTTTTGAACATCAAATACAGGCTACCTTTGAATGGTGACTGCAGCATCCAACAGCCCGGCCGGCAACCTCGAGACCATCGCATCGGTGGGGGAGAACGAGAGCCTTCGCCGCACCATTTCGCGCCTTAACAAGGGCGACTGGGAGTTGGTTGGCCCCGGCGATGACTCCGCGGTCATTCGGGCCGAGCACGGCAGTTTTGTGGTCACCACAGACACCCTGGTGCAGGATCACGACTTCCGACTCGACTGGAGTACCTGGTTTGATCTGGGTTGGAAGGCAATCGCCTCCAACCTCTCCGATGTTGCCGCCATGGGTGCCAGGCCAACGGTTCTGGTGGTTGCAGTGGTCTGCCCAACCAGCACTCTAGTTGCCGACCTAGAGGCTTTCGCCGATGGCCTTCGCGAGGCCTGCCTAAGCCTTTCGCCAGGCACCGCCGTGGTTGGTGGCGACCTCGCCTCCGGCTCTCAGGTGGTCATCTCGGTTACCGCGCACGGAGACCTTGAGGGTCGCGCACCGGTAGTTCGCACAGGTGCCAACCCAGGTGACATTCTGGCGGTTGCCGGCACCCTCGGTCAGGCCGCCTGTGGCCTAGATTTACTCGCCAGTGGCAACACCGATGCCGTCAGCGCCTGGGACGAGTGGGTAAGCGTGCAACGCAGGCCGCAGCCGCCCTTGGCCGCAGGCATTGCCGCAGCCGAGGCAGGCGCCACCTCGATGCTCGACATTTCGGACGGACTGGCCAAGGATGCCTCTCGCATCGCGAAGGCTTCTGGAGTTACCGTCCAGATTCAGTCGGCCGCGCTGTTTGGATTTGAGGCTCGCCTCGAAGGCGCCGCCCAGTCACTCTCGCTGGCCAATCCGCACCTAATCGAAATGGGTGAGCCTAACCTGGCCGCCGAGCAGTACTGCCGCAAGTGGGTGCTGACCGGAGGTGAGGATCACTCACTGCTGGCAACTTTCCCGGCCGGTACGGTTCTACCGCGCGGCTTCAAGAGCATCGGTGTGATTTTGGAAGCGCAGGCTGACCGCCCGCTGCTGCTGGACGATGCGCCAATAAACCCAGATGGCTGGGATTCAGTAACGGGCTAAGCGCGGCTAGCTAAAGCGCGAACTAGAGGTTCTGCAGCTGCTGGTTTAGCGTCACGCCAACGCCGCTGCGAGGAAGCACCTCAACCGCACCGCTGATGGAGTTGCGACGGAACAGCAGGTTGGCAACGCCGCTGAGTTCCGCGGCCTTCACCGAGCGGGCGGGCCCTTCATCGATGATGTTGACCTTGGTGCCCGCGGTCACGTAGAGACCAGCCTCAACCACGGTGTCGTCACCGATGCTGATGCCAACGCCGGAGTTTGCACCCAGCAGCGCACGCGCACCGATGGAAACCTTGTGCTTGCCGCCACCCGAGAGGGTGCCCATGATGGATGCGCCGCCGCCGATGTCCGAGCCGTCGCCCACGACGACGCCCTGCGAGATGCGGCCCTCGACCATTGCCGAGCCCAGGGTTCCGGCGTTGAAGTTCACGAAGCCCTCGTGCATGATGGTGGTTCCCGGTGACAGGTGTGCACCCAGGCGAACGCGGTTGGCGTCCGCAATGCGAACCTTCTTAGGGACTACATAGTCAACCAGGCGAGGGAACTTGTCGATCGAGTGAGTGATGACGCCAGCGCGCTGCAGGGCAACGCGGTTGGCCTCAAAGAAGCCAAGCTCGATGGCACCGATGTTGGTGAACGCCACGATCGGCAGGTTTGGAATCAAACCATCTAGGTTGATGGTGTTTGGCTTGACAAGCAGGTGGCTCAGCAGGTGCAGACGTAGGTAAGCATCGGCGGTGTTGATGACCGGCAGCGCCAGCTCAATCTCGGTGTGAATCACCTGGAGCGAAACCCCGCGGCGAGCATCCTCGCCAGCCACCGCGTCCAGCTCTTTTGGAACCACCCAGAGGGCATCGGAGGTTGGTGCCGAACCCAGCTGTGGGTTTGGGTAGTAAACGTCTAGAACGGTGCCGTCGGCGGCAACAGTGGCCAGTCCGTGGCCCCAGGCCTTGCCCTCAAGGAATGCAGAAATACTCACCAGTCAAGGTTACCTGAGGTGGCGGGTAGGCTAGTTTCATGGCCGTCTTCCTTGACCTAAACACCGATGCCGCCGAGCTCACCAAAGCCATTTGCGACATCGAGAGCGTATCTGGAAACGAGCGTGCGCTCGCCGACGCCATAGAGGCCGCGCTGGCCGCACACCCGCATCTTGAGGTCATTCGCGATGCCAACGCCATCGTTGCTCGCACCAACCTGGGTCGCGCCACTCGGGTTTTGATTGCCGGCCACATCGATACCGTTCCGGTTGCCGAAAACCTGCCGACCGAGTTCCGTGAGATTGCGGGCGAGCGCCACCTCTGGGGTCGCGGCACCGTGGACATGAAGGCCGGCGTTGCGGTTCAGCTCAAGCTTGCCGCCGAGCTCAGCAACCCAAACGTTGACATCACCTGGATCTTCTACGACCACGAGGAAGTGGATGCCAGCCTGAACGGCATGGGCCGCATATCGCGCAACCGTCCTGAGCTGCTTGCCGGCGACTTCGCGGTTCTCTGCGAGCCAACCGCAGCCATCATCGAGGGTGGCTGCAACGGCACCATGCGCGTTGAGGTGGCCACCGCCGGAGTGAAGGCCCACAGTGCCCGCGCCTGGATGGGCAAGAACGCCATCCACGGAGCCGCAGAGATCCTCAATCGTCTCAACGCCTACCAAACCGCCGAGGTGGCCGTTGATGGCCTCACCTACCGCGAGAGCCTGAACGCCGTGCTCATTTCTGGTGGCATTGCCACCAACGTGATTCCCGACGCCGCCAAGGTGACCGTCAATTACCGCTTTGCCCCCAGCAAGTCGGTGGCTGATGCCGAGGCGCACCTCCGCGACGTATTCGCCGGCATCGACGCAACGGTAACTGTCACCGACGCCTCCGCTGGCGCCCGCCCGGGCCTAGACCAGCCGGCTGCGCTCGCCTTTGTTGCGGCAACCGGACTCGAGACTCGACCAAAGTACGGCTGGACCGACGTGGCCCGCTTCTCGGCACTTGGCATTCCCGCCATCAACTTTGGCCCTGGTGACCCTAACAAAGCCCACGCCGATGACGAGTCCGTGCCGGTCTCCCAGATCTACGCCTGCGAGGAAGCCCTTCGTAAGTGGCTGACCGCCTAGCTCCTGCGAATCGAGCAGCGGCCTGGTTCGTCGGCCGCTCTTGGTGGATCCAGGTTCTGCTGGCCTGGCTGCTAACCCGCGTGGTGTCAACCGGCGCATTTCTCTGGGCGGCGTCAATCCAGGGCCCGAGCTACTGGTCGCCAACCCCGCATCCCAACTACTTTGACTTCCTCAACATCTGGGATGTGGAGTGGTATCAGCGCATCTTCTCCGGTGGCCTCGGTCACGAGCCGGGCTATCCATCGGTGCTGCCCACCTACCCGGATGGGAGCGTCAAACAGAACGCCTGGGCCTTCATGCCCGGCTACCCGATGCTGGTCCGCGCTTTCACGTTCATCACTGGTGGTGCCGTCGAGTGGAAGTACCTGGCCCCAACCATCAGCCTGCTGCTCTCCTTCGTTTTGGCTCTCTTGCTCTACCGCATCTTCTCGCTCAAGTTTGAGCACGTCACGGCTGCGTGGGCAGTGACCCTCTTCGGGTTCTGGTGTGCGAGCCCCGTCTTGCAGGCTGGCTACGCCGAAACCCTCGGTCTGGTGCTGCTCGCCGCCGGCCTCTACTTCTTGATGCAGCACCGATACCTGGCCGCACTGCCCTGGCTGGTGGGTCTGAGTATCACTCGACCGGGAATGGTCTCGTTTGCCGCCATGCTTGCCGGAATGTGGGCTGTCCGCTTCATCAAGGCGCAGCGCGGTCACGGCGAGTTCCCATCTCGAGAGCGCTGGGGGCTTGGCGCATTGACTGTGGCCAGTGGCGCACTGGGCCTGGCCTGGCCGGTTGTGGCCTGGATTGCCACCGGGCGTTCCGATGCCTACACTGCCACCGAGCTGGCCTGGCGCGTGGTCACGCCTCATCCAAAGCTGGTTCCTTTTGAGGGTTGGCTCTCGCTAGGCGCAACGCTCTGGGGCAATTTCTGGGCGCCGATGTTCCTGCTCGTGGTGGCCGGAATTGCCGCC
>JAGWUG010000213.1 GCA_028868555.1 Actinomycetales bacterium
GGACTCAGGCGGCCGTGCATTGGGGCGAGCATCTGGTCAACCACCGAACCGGTCAGGCGCTTGGCAACGGCTTGGGCATCTGCGCGGTCGGTGGTGAAACCCAATGGGGCCACAAACTTGTTACCGGCTTGGTCGCTGTAGGTGCCAATCACCCAGTAGCCGCGAGTGCCGTTTTCCTGGATGCGATTTGCCACCACCCAGAAATGATCGGTGTTGAGGGTTGCCGAGGTGCGGACCAGGGTTCCAACGGCAGAGGTCCGCGGGGTGCGACCGGGTTTGATGACTGTCTCCAGCATCGGCGCCTTGGCCAGGGTGACGGCGTTGGCTTCAGCGTCCTTTAGTGGAGCCTCAACGCTGCGGCCGGCCTGCCACTGGGCGAACAGTGCGCACACCACGGCAATTGCCATGGCCAGGAAGAGTCCGCCAATCCACTTTGGTCTCCGCGCTACCGCGAACCAGGATGGCGACCGCTGCAATTCGTGCCTTCTATATCGCTTGGGTGTTTAGCGAGGCTGGTAGGGAGCAACCACCACGTCGGCGCGCTGGAACTCCTTGAGGTCCGAGTAGCCGGTAGTTGCCATGGCTCGGCGTAGAGCACCGATGAGGTTGACGGTTCCCTCTGCGTCTGAGGCAGGACCGAGGAGAATCTCCTCGAGGCTGTGCTGCTGGCCAACCTTGGCGCGGATACCGCGAGGCAACTCCTCGTGCCAAGCCTCCTGACCCCAGTGGTAACCCAGACCAGGAGCCTCGGTTGCCTGAGCCAAAACGCTGCCCAACATTACGGCGTCGGCACCCATGGCGATGGCCTTGACCACGTCACCGGAGGTTCCCAGACCGCCATCGGCGATTACGTGCACGTAGCGACCACCAGACTCATCCATGTAGTCGCGGCGAGCGCCGGCCACATCGGCCACTGCGCTTGCCATCGGTGCGTGAATTCCCAGAACCTTGCGGGTGGTGCTTGCCGCACCGCCGCCGAAGCCAACTAGAACACCGGCGGCACCGGTGCGCATCAGGTGAAGAGCACTCTTGTAGGTTGCTGCGCCACCGACGATGACTGGCACATCTAGGCGGTAGATGAAGTCCTTGAGGTTGAGCGGGGTCTGCTGCTTGGAGACATGCTCGGCGCTCACGGTGGTTCCGCGGATCACGAACAGGTCAACGCCGGCCTTGATTACGGTCTCGCTGAACTCGGCGGTGGACTGCGGGGTGAGGGCACCGGCCACGGTCACACCGGCGGCGCGAATCTCGGCCAGACGGTCACGGATGAGCGAAGACTGGATTGGAGCCGAGTAGATCTCGCGTAGGCGAGCAACGACCTTGTCGTCAGGTAGCGAAGCAATCTCGCGAAGCTGAGCCTCTGGGTCCTCGTAGCGAGTCCAGAGTCCCTCGAGGTCGAGCACGCCGAGGCCGCCGAGCTTGCCAATCTGAATGGCGGTTGCCGGCGAGACGACGGAGTCCATCGGTGCAGTCATTACCGGCAGCTTGAAGCTGAAGGCGTCGATGCTCCAGGTGGTGTCCACGTCCTGTGGGTCACGGGTGCGGCGGCTTGGAACGATTGCTACGTCGTCGAAGGCCCAGGCGCGAGAACCGCGCTTGCCAACGCCAATCTGAATGTCAGACATGCTCATATCCCCTAATCAGCTGCCTTAGCGAGCCTGGTAGTTCGGGGCCTCCATGATGCCCTGAACGTCGTGTGGGTGGCTTTCCTTGAGTCCGGCTGCGGTGATTCGGACGAACTTACCCTTGGCCTGAAGCTCAGGAATAGTTTCGCCACCTACGTAGCCCATAGAGGCACGCAGGCCTCCAACCAGCTGGTGAGTGACGGACTGGACCGAGCCACGAAGCGGGACGCGGCCCTCGATGCCTTCTGGAACCAGCTTGTCCTCGCGGAGAACGTCGTCCTGGAAGTAGCGGTCCTTGCTGTAAGACTTGGCCTGACCGCGACCCTGCATTGCGCCGAGCGATCCCATTCCGCGGTAGCTCTTGTACTGCTTGCCGTTTACGTAAACCACGTCTCCAGGAGCCTCTTCGGTTCCGGCCAACAGCGAGCCGAGCATTACGGCGTTTGCTCCGGCAACGAGCGCCTTGGCGATGTCACCCGAATACTGCAGACCACCGTCGGCGATGACTGGGACGCCGGCTGGCTTGGCAGCTAGCGAAGCTTCGTACACTGCAGTCACCTGAGGCACGCCAACACCTGCGACAACGCGAGTGGTGCAAATAGAGCCTGGACCAACGCCAACCTTGACGCCGTCGGCACCGGCTGCAACTAGTGCCGCAGCTCCCTCGCGAGTAGCCACGTTTCCACCGATGATGTCTACGTTGCGGGCGAACGGCTCGGCCTTGAGCTTGGCAACCATCTCGAG
>JAGWUG010000214.1 GCA_028868555.1 Actinomycetales bacterium
ACCTCTGGGAGCACACTGCCCCAGTAGCCGATGGCGCGGTAGACGGCCTGAAGGTCGTAGTCGCGGATCTCTCCGGTGCCAACCACCTTGCCGTTGAAGCCTTCGCCCGCTGGGCCTTCTGCCGGCTTGGTGCGCTCAAACTGCATTCCGCTGACCTTGCCATCGGTGCCGGTGATGGCAACAGGCTTGCTCCAGAAGTGCAGGTGCAGGCGACGCTTGGCGCCGGTCTGCTCGCGCTCCAGCCAGCTGTTCAGAACGCGCGCCATGACGCGGTGCTGGTTAGTCACGCCCTCGGCGTCCTCGTTGAACCAGCCCTCAGGGAAGTCCTCCGGGTAGACCACGAGGTCAACGTCCTTTACCTCGCCAAGCTCGCGCAGCTCGATTGGCGAGAACTTGATGGATGCAGGACCGCGGCGACCAAAGACGTGAACGTCGGTCACCGGCGAGGCCTTTAGGCCCTCGTAAACGTTGGCAGGAATGTCGGTCGTGAGCAGGTCGTCCGGCAGCTTGGCAAGCATGCGGGCCACGTCCAGGGCCACGTTTCCGTTACCCAGAACCGCAACCTTCTCGGCGGTCAGCGGCCAGGTGCGAGGCACGTCTGGGTGACCGTCGTACCAGCTCACGAAGTCGGCTGCGCCGAACGAGCCGTCTAGGTCGATTCCAGGAATGCTCAGCTGGGCATCCTTGATGGCACCGGTTGCAAAGATGACCGCGTGGTAGTGACGCTTGACATCCTCCAGAGTGATGTCCTTGCCAAACTCAACGTTGCCGAAGAAGCGAATGGTGCCGGCGTCGAGCATCTCGTGCAGACTGTTCACAATGCCCTTGATGCGCGGGTGATCCGGAGCAACGCCGTAGCGAATCAGACCGTATGGCGCAGGCAGCAGGTCAAAGAGGTCAATGGTGACGTTTGGGTAGGAGTTGGCGAGGATGTTTCCCGCGTAAATACCGGCAGGACCCGCGCCAAAAATGGCCACACGAATGGCTTTGCTCATTGAGTTATGTTCCTTAGTTTCCTAGAGGATTCGAGAATCCAATTTCAGCAGCAAAGTGGCCAACCGCCAAATGACTGCGCAATACAACGTCACCCACCACAATCACGGCCGGTGACTTAACTTCGCGTTCCTTAGCCACCGATGCAATGCTGCCGAGAGTTCCAAAACTTACTCGCTGGTTTGGACCGTAGCCGTCTTCAATGATGGCTACCGGGCAGTCTAGCCCGCGCTCACCGGAAGCCAGCGCGGCCGCGCTCTCGGCCAGCTTGCTCACGCCCATGAGAATGACCACGGTGTGGTCTCGGGAACCGCCCACCGATGCCACGCCCTCGTGGCCGGTGATGACCGTGAAGCCGGTTGCGACTCCGCGGTGAGTGACAGGGATGCCTGCGGCGGCAGGAACCGAGATGGCGCTGGTGATGCCCGGAAGGACCTCAACCTCGACGCCGTGTTCCACGCAGAAATCTAGTTCTTCACCACCGCGACCGAGCACGTATGGGTCGCCGCCCTTCAGGCGAACCACTCGCTTGCCGGCCTGGGCCTGCTCAACCAGGATTCGGTTGATCTCATCCTGAGGAACCGGGTGGTGATCCGGCAGTTTGCCCACGTTGATGATGAGGGCGTCTGGAGCCAGGTCATCGAGCAGATTGGTTGGACCGAGACGATCGGCGACAACGACATCGGCCGCCTTTAGCAACGCGAGGCCGCGGGCCGAGATCAGACCGATGTGGCCCGGTCCGCCGCCAACCAGTGCGACGGTTCCCGGAGCCTGAGGAGCTCCGATGATCTGGGAGGCCGGGGTGGCTGCCAACACGACTTGGCGTGAAGGCGCAGCGGACAAGTCGCCAGACTCGAGCAACGCGGCAATGGCATCTCGCAACGCCATCGAGCGGCGCGGGTCTCCCCCGCCGAAGCTGGCAACAGTCAAGCCATCGTGACGGGTCACGGCTGGAACCCAGGCCGAAGAAGCCTCGGCTTCGGCCGCGTTCACGCAGAGAATTCGGGCGGCGTCGCACTCGGCGGTGACTGCTGCATCAACCGCTGCCACACCGGTTGCGGTGTGCACCAGCCAGGCGCCTGCGGTGTCACCGGCGGCGAACTCGCGACGGTGCCAGGTGAGCAGACCGGCAAGCGCGAGGTCGGCAATTTCGGCGGAGGCGACTGGTGAGATGACCACGACGTCGGCATCGGAGGCGATAAGCCCCTTGACCCGACGAGTGCCCACAGCGCCACCACCGACGACAAGCACGCGCTTGCCGGCGAGGCGGAGGCCGAGTGGGTAGATGGTCATTTGAGTCCGAGTAACTTCCGGCGAAGCCTAGATCGCGAAGTCGTTCTGGGCGGTGTG
>JAGWUG010000012.1 GCA_028868555.1 Actinomycetales bacterium
CTGACCAGATATTCGCAAAAACCAGATGCGCTCTCGGGTAGGCCATCAGCTTGCATGTCAGCATTCATTGGAGCAGATTCCAGTTCGGTCGACCGCTCCCCCCGAACGGTTTATGCCATGAATCGTAGTTATGCCCCTGGCTACGTTCTTGGAAAGAAAAGTTCAAAAAAAGTGCAATTTATGCGGGGAAGTCCGAACTTTCTTAAAGAGAAACCTTAGGGGAATACCCCTGCAATCCGGGTTGGTTTTCCACAGGGTTAACCTTGGAGTGTGAATGCAATGAATACCCAGTGGGAAGCCGCCATGCGTGCCGCTCTTGCCATTCAGGCCGCCGAGTCGCTTCGCGGCGACGATGTGCCGGTTGGCGCCGTGCTTCTAGATGCCAACGGCGAAGTCATTGCAAGTGGTCACAACGAGAAGGAGCGTCACTCCGATCCAACCGCTCACGCCGAGATCGTTGCCATTCGTGCCGCTGCTGCTGCCCGCGGTGATTGGCGTCTGGATGATCTGACCCTGGTAGTGACGCTCGAGCCCTGTGTCATGTGTGCCGCAGCGATCGTGGCCGCGAGAATTCCCCGCGTTGTCTTTGGAGCCTGGGACGAAAGAGTTGGTGCGGCAGGTTCGCTCTACGACCTGCTTCGCGATCCACGCCTCGGAAAGCCAGTCGAGGTCATCGGCGGCGTGCTCGAGGTGGACTGCTCAAGCGAGCTAAAAGCCTTCTTCGCAAGCAAGCGTCAGAACTAGGCGTCAACGCCAGTTCCTCTAAGTGCGGAGAACGTCTGGCTCCAGGTAGATCACGCGGGTGGCTGGAACAGCCGAGCGAATCCTCTCCTCCGCGGCATCAATCACAACCGAAATGGCGCCTGCAGTGGCGTTTGGATCTACCGCAATCTTGGCGGCGAGCATGAGCTCGTCCGGTCCCAGGTACAGGGTCTTGGAGTGAATCACGCCGAGCACTCCCGGGGTTGCGGTCAAAGCACTCAAAATGCTGTCGTAGTCGCCTTGAGTTGCTCCCTCGCCAATCAGCAGGCTTCCGGTCTCGGCTCCCAGAATCACAGCCACCGCAACCAGCAGCGCACCGATGGCCAGTGTGCCCAGGGCATCGAAGAGGGAATTGTGAGTTACGGCGGTGAGGCCAACACCGGCGAACGCAAGAACCAGACCAACTAGAGCGGCTATGTCCTCCAGGACAACCACCGGCAGCTCGGGCGCCTTGGCGTGGCGGATGTACTCAATCAGGCTGAGCGAGCCACGGTCGTGACGAATCTCTCGGAGCGCAGTGCGAAGGCTAAAAGTCTCAAGAACAATGCTCACGCCAAGCACTACGAGCGGCAGCCAAGCGGCCTCAAGCTCGTGCGGGTGCTGTAGCTTCTGCACGCCCTCGTAGACGCTAAACATTCCACCGATGCTGAAGAGCACGATGGAAACCATGAATGCGTATATGTAGCGCTGGCGGCCATAACCGAACGGGTGGCTTGCGCTGGCTTCACGACGCGCCTTGCGTCCGCCAACCAGCAAAAGCACCTGATTGCCTGAGTCTGCAACCGAGTGGATGGCCTCAGCCAGCATCGAGCCGGAGCCCGAAAAAGCCGCGGCAATGAACTTGGTGGTAGCGATTCCCAGGTTGGCACCGAGGGCGGCAACGATTGCTTTGTTAGATCCAGATGCACTCACGCATTCAAGCGTAACCAATGGTTCAGCAAACTATCAGGGTGGCGGGGACGGCTCAAAAGCAAGTAAACTATCCCACGGTGACGTGTCCGAGCGGCCGAAGGTACATGTCTCGAAAACATGTGTGGTTGAAAGACCACCGTGGGTTCAAATCCCACCGTCACCGCCACTTAAATCAACAAACCCCCTACCTAGGGGGTTTGTTTATTTAGCGGGTGCCGGCGGTTGTAATAGTTCCCAACTAGAGGTGTCAACTTATGAAGGCGAAACTCGCATCGGTGCTTTTGGTCACCGCATTGATTGCGGCAATCATTCCCGTAGCTGCGGCTCAGGCTTACCAGCGCGGCATGTGCGCGGTGCCAACCAAGAACATAGGTTTCACCAGCTGTGAGAGCGGATCAGATCACCCAAGTTTTCGCGTTGCCATGATTGGCGACAGCCACACCCGCGAGTGGTTTGAGCCAGTTCGAATCTTGGCCGCCAAGTACAACTGGCAGTTGACCGTTGTCAGTAAGAGTGCCTGCCCTCCGCTTGACCCAACCATGATGCCTACAGTTTTGCCGAGCAAGAGCTGCATCCCCTGGAATGAGAAACTTCAGACCTACATCAAGAAACAAAAGCCGTACGACCTAGTAATCAACTCGAGTTCGTCGTTTGTGACCAAGGGTTATAAGAGCTTCGGCAAGGCGTTCGCATCGGTGGTTGCTGAGTTGACCGCCCGTGGCACCAAAGTTCTAGTCATTCGCGACAACCCAAAGCCGCTGGCCAGCTTTGATTCCTGCCTGGCCCAAAACGGCTTGACTCATGAGGCTAGCTGTGCCCGCCCGCGCACCGATGCCCTCACCCCGGACGACCCAATGGTCAAGGCGGTGGCAGGCATGAAGCACGTGAAGGTGGCGGACTTCACCAACAGTTTCTGTCGCCCATCGGTTTGCTACCCGGTAATCCAGGGAATCAAGGTCTACCGCGACCACAGCCACATCTCCAAAGACTGGGCGCTTCACCTCTTGTATCGAGTTGACTCGGCCATCCCGCCCGAGTTCAAGGCCGGCGCCCGCGGTTAGACTTTCCGCATGATTGGATCCGCCTCATGATCGGCATCGGCACCCTCGTCAACGTGACTACCATCGTGGCGGGCTCTGCAATCGGCGTGCTTCTTGGCTCGCGGCTTCCAGAGAAAACCAATCGCTCCGTCACCGATGCCCTAGGCCTGCTGACCCTCGTCCTCGGTGGTCTGAACCTGGCCTCACTCGGAGACAAGTCCTTCGTCTCGGCCGCCGGTGTGGTTGGTACCTTCATGATTGTCATCTTCGCCATGCTGCTCGGCACCATCACCGGTTCACTCGCCGGTATTGAGAGCAAGCTTGAGTCTTTCGGCGGCGTGCTGCAGCGGGTTCTCAGTCGTGGTCGCACCACAGGCACCGATGCCAAGCAGCGCTTCATCACCGGCTACGTCGATGCCTCACTCATCTTCGCGATTGGCCCAATGGCCATCCTGGGTTCAATAACCGACGGCATCGGCCACGGCCCAAACACACTCATCATTAAGTCCATCCTCGACGGCTTCGCCTGCATCGCCTTCGCCGCCAGCCTGGGTTGGGGAGTTGCAGCATCCTCAATCACCGTTGGTATCTGGCAAGGCTTCATCACCCTGGTTGCGGCCTTCGCCGGAGACTTCATTCCGGCATCGATGATTGCCGCCATCACAGCCACCGGTGGCGTGCTGATGCTGGCAATAGGCGTGCGCCTGCTGAACCTGCGCCAGGTTGCGGTCGCAGACATGCTGCCTGCACTGGCGTTTGCGCCGCTACTGACTTGGCTGGTTTCGTCACTCCTGCGCTAAAGCATATTGCCCATTGAATAATGTCAGTGCCCGTATTTACAATGAATTGCATACGCGTTGCATACGGAGGAAATCATGACTGCCAAGACCGTAGGGTTTGCCATCGCTGAGGAGGACCGAGCTCTTTTGGAGGAGCTGGTTGAGTACTTTGCACCAGGAAACCGTTCCGAATTTTTGCGCCTGGCGATGGAGCGTATGGCTCGCGAAAAGTTTTCGGATCGGATGATCAAACTGCAGGCAAAGGTTCGTGCTGAGCTTGGTGGACGCGTGCTGACAGAGGCAGAAGTGGCCGCAGCGGTGCGGATGGTCAAAGGTAAGGAATGAATCACCCAAAGCTGAGGGTGGTTTTTGATATCAATGTGCTGGTTGATGCGCTGGCAGGTAGCGACTCCACCTTTCCATTAATCGCAGAGGTCCCGCCGGCAACCAGCAACAGTGCAGCAGATGCCTTCTCGCTGGCCTATGACGCTGTCAATTTCAGCCTCTACGTTTCTCCGCACATTCTGAGAAACTCTAGGCGCGTTCTCGAACACTTAGGGCTAACTGCGGAAACGGTCGAGGAAATGCTCGAGGTTTTGGTGGAACTAGTTCACCTTTCGGGAGGATCCGTGGTGGATCCGGAGCGTTTGGTTTTCGAGATTAAAGACTTCGAGGACAACTTGATTCTTGATCTGGTTAAAGCCATCGACGCTCAAATCTTGGTCACATCCGACTGGGATCTTTTGGAACAAAACCCCTGGCATGGCCGCCTCGTTCTCACCCCTTTCACTTTCGTTGAACACGTCATGAGGATGAAGGCGAGATACTAGGGAAATGCCAAAACTAGACATCAGCCCAACCAAGTTGGATGTGCAGCTGAGCATCGGTGAGAAGATTGCCGCGTTTCACGGCGACCTGAGCGTGCCAGCGGCTGGAATCACCGGCGCGGAGGTTCTGCCTGCCAGGTGGTGGATGAACCTGGGGCTTCGAGTTCCCGGCACCGGACTTCCCGGTGTGATCATTGCCGGTACTTACATATGGCGCAAGGACCGCGCTTTTGTCTGCTGGAAGCGGGGCGAGCAGGCGCTTCAGGTGAACCTAACCGGGCAGCGTTACAGCCGTCTGGTCATCGGTGTTAAAGATGCCGAAACCTGGGCCGAAACCATCAACGCGTACCTGGCTGGCTGCTAATAGCAGAAAAAGTCCAATTTGGGCTGCATTCGCAAAAGAATGTTTACAAACTAGCCAAAATCGTTATAGACTCGAGGTTTGCTCCCTTTTTTGCGCCCTCATATGGTGGTCGGCGCGAGCATTGCATATAGAGGCAATGTAAAACGGGCGGCGATCTCCCATCCACTCACCCTTGAGTCACCCACCCTTGGAGGGATTTTCTTTGGCTGCGAAAGACGCTAAGACCATTAAGAATGACCGATTTGCCCAGCGCCCTTCCTTTGCGAAGGTAAAGGAGCCGATTGCGGTTCCAGACCTGCTGAGCCTGCAGACTGAAAGCTTCGAATGGCTGGTAGGCGCAGACGCCTGGCGCCAGATCGCTGGCCCAGATGCAAAGACCGGTCTTGAAGAGATCTTCGAAGAGATCTCGCCAATCACCGACTCCGCGAGCAACTCGCAGGACGCCAAGATGGAACTTACCTTTATGGAGCCATCGCTGGACGACCCTCAGTTCACTCCAGAGCAGTGCAAGGAGAAGGGCAAGAGCTACACCCGCCCGCTCTACATCAAGGCTGAGTTCATCAACATCCTCACCGGTGAAATCAAGAGCCAGACCGTCTTCATGGGTGACTTCCCTGTGATGACCGAGAAGGGCACCTTCATCATCAACGGAACCGAGCGCGTGGTTGTATCGCAGCTGGTTCGTTCGCCTGGTGTCTACTTCTCCGTGTCCACCAACACCACTGGTAACCTCGACGTTCGTAACAACAAGGCTCAGATCATCCCTAGCCGCGGTTCTTACCTCGAGTTCCTCACCGAGTGGGTCAAGGACGAGCGTAAGCCGGTTGCCCGTTTCGGTCAGCCAATCGTGCAGGTCCAGGTAGACCGCAAGACCAAGGTTTCGGCAACCATCTTCCTCAAGGCCTTGGGCCTCACCGAGGAGCAGATCCGCGCCGAGTTCTCCGACATCAAGACCTCCGTTGAGGCTTCGAGCTACGGCTGGGAGTTCGACGTTGACATGATCGAGAACACCCTTGCCTACGACAAGTCCAAGGTATTCGCCACCCCAATCGTCACCAAGGAAGACGCTCTTCGCGAGCTCTACCGCAAGGTTCGTGGCGAGCAGGCCGGTGCCGAGGTTTCCGAGCAGTGGCTGCGCAGCACCTACTTCGACACCAAGCGCTACAACCTGGCCAAGGTGGGTCGTCACAAGCTCAACCGCAAGCTGGGCATCAGCGAGGCCGCTAACGCAACCACTCTGACCGTGAACGACATCGTCGCCACCCTCAAGTACCTGCTGATGTTCGACCTCTCCATCAAGAACAACGCTTCCACCAGCAACGTTCGCCTTGAGTTCGACCTGAACCTCGGCGGCGCCAAGAGCAGCATCGTTGTTTCCTCCGACGACATCGACGACTTCTCTAACCGTCGTATCCGTCCGGTTGGCGAGCTCATCCAGAACCAGATCCGTATCGGTCTTAGCCGTATGGAGCGCGTGGTTCGCGAGCGCATGTCCACCCAGGACATCGAGGCCATCACTCCTCAGACTCTGATCAACCTCCGTCCAGTGGTTTCGGCCATCAAGGAGTTCTTCGGAGCCAGCCAGCTCTCGCAGTTCATGGACCAGAACAACCCACTGGCAGGCCTCGCTCACAAGCGTCGCCTCTCGGCCCTGGGACCTGGTGGTATCGCTCGTGAGCGTGCCCAGATGGAGGTACGTGACGTACACCCATCGCACTACGGTCGCATGTGTCCAGTTGAGACCCCAGAAGGTCCAAACATCGGTCTGATCGGTTCGTTGACTGCGTACGCACGCATCAACACCTTCGGCTTCATCGAGACCCCATACCGTCGCGTTGTCAACGGCAAGGTCACCGACACCATCGACTACCTCGACGCAGCAGCCGAAGATGGCATGACCATCGCCGGTGCCGACGTTGCGCTGAAGTCCGACAAGGCATTCGCCAACAAGCGTGTTATCGCTCGTTTCCGCGGTGACGTTGTTGAGGCAGCAGCCGAGGACGTTGACTACGTAGACATCTCGCCACGCCAGCTGGCATCGGTGAGCACCTCGCTTATTCCGTTCCTTGAGCACGACGACTCGTCGCGTGCACTGATGGGTGCCAACATGCAGCGTCAGGCAGTTCCACTGCTGCGCAGCTCGAGCCCATTCGTTGGAACCGGTATGGAGCGCGTTGCCGCAATCGACTCGGGCGCCGTTCTGGTGAACGAGGAGGCCGGTGTCATTGCCGACGTTTCCGCAGAGGTCATCACCGTGGCTCTCGACAAGGGTGGAGTAAAGCAGTACGTACTCCGCAAGTTCGAGCGCTCCAACCAGGGCACCGCGATCAACCAGCGAGCAATCGTTTCGGCTGGTCAGCGCGTTGAGGCCGGCGAGGTTCTCGCCGACGGTCCAGCCACCGAGAACGGTGAGCTTGCTCTTGGTAAGAACCTGCTCGTGGCATTCATGCCTTGGGAGGGTCACAACTTCGAGGACGCCATCATCCTGAGCCAGAACCTGGTCAAGGAAGACACCCTGTCCTCCATCCACATTGAGGAGTACGAGGTTGACTCGCGCGACACCAAGCTTGGTGCCGAAGAGATCACCGCGGACCTTCCAAACGTTTCGCAGGAAGCCCTGGCTCAGCTGGACGAGAGCGGAATCATCCGCATCGGTGCAGAGGTTCGCCCTGGCGACATCCTGGTGGGTAAGGTCACTCCTAAGGGTGAGACCGAGCTCTCGGCCGAGGAGCGTCTGCTCCGCGCCATCTTCAACGAGAAGAGCCGCGAAGTTCGCGACACCTCGCTGAAGGTGCCACACGGCGAGCAGGGTACCGTCATCGGTGTAAAGGTCTTCTCCTCCGACGAGGGTGACGAGCTTGGTGCCGGCGTTAACAAGCGCGTGGTTGTCCACATCGCTCAGAAGCGCAAGATTACCGAGGGTGACAAGCTTGCTGGTCGCCACGGTAACAAGGGTGTTATCTCCAAGATCCTTCCAGTTGAGGACATGCCGTTCCTCGAGGACGGAACTCCGGTTGACGTAGTTCTGAACCCACTGGGTATCCCTGGTCGTATGAACTTCGGTCAGGTCCTCGAGACCCACCTGGGTTGGATCGCCAGCCAGGGTTGGAAGATTGACAACGCAGCCGCTTGGGCCAAGGACCTCGTAGAGGAAATGTACGAGGGTGCTCCTGGAACCAAGGTTGCTACCCCAATCTTCGACGGCGCCAGCAAGGATGAGGTTGTGGGTCTGCTTGGCAGCACCCTGCCAAACCGCGACGGCGTTCGTCTGGTTTCCGAAAAGGGTAAGGCTCACCTGTTCGATGGTCGCTCCGGCGAGCCATTCCCAGAGGCCATCTCGGTTGGTTACATGTACGTGCTCAAGCTGCACCACCTGGTTGACGACAAGATCCACGCTCGTTCCACTGGTCCTTACAGCATGATCACCCAGCAGCCACTCGGTGGTAAGGCTCAGTTCGGTGGACAGCGCTTCGGTGAGATGGAAGTTTGGGCCCTTCAGGCCTACGGTGCCGCTCACACTCTGCAGGAGCTGCTCACCATCAAGTCCGACGACATCACCGGTCGTGTCAAGACCTACGAGGCAATCGTCAAGGGCGAGAACATCCAGGCTCCTGGTATTCCAGAGTCGTTCCGCGTTCTTGCCAAGGAAATGCAGTCGCTTGCACTGAACGTTGAGGTTCTCGACGCAGCAGGCAACGTGGTTGCACTCCGCGAGGAAGACCGCGACGAGGGTGACCGCGCTGCCGAGGAGCTGGGCATCAACCTGTCCCGCAACGAGAACAGCGCCATTGACAACGAGTACCTGGACCTTAACTAGTCCGGACCATACAGAGAATTAGGAATTAAGGAAAAAACATGGAAGTTGAAAACTTCGACGCACTCCGCGTTGGCCTTGCAACCGCCGACGACATCCGCTCTTGGTCCCACGGCGAGGTAAAGAAGCCAGAGACCATCAACTACCGCACTCTGAAGCCAGAGAAGGACGGCCTGTTCTGCGAGAAGATCTTCGGTCCTACCAAGGACTGGGAATGTTCCTGTGGAAAGTACAAGCGCGTTCGCTTCAAGGGCATCGTTTGTGAGCGCTGTGGTGTTGAGGTAACCAAGTCGAGCGTGCGCCGTGAGCGCATGGGCCACATTGAGCTGGCCGCTCCGGTTACCCACATCTGGTACTTCAAGGGTGTTCCTAGCCGCCTGGGCTACCTGCTCAACATGGCTCCAAAGGACCTCGAGAAGATCATCTACTTCGCCGCCTACCGCGTCATGGGTGTTAACACCGATGACAAGGCAGCCGACTACCTGATGGTCAAGGAAGAGTACCTGGACCGCATCAAGGCAATCCTGGACGAGCGCGACGCTCAGCTCCAGGAGCTGGCCGCCGACGAGATCGCTGCGCTGAACGCACACGGTCTGGTTCTGCAGAACTCCGACAAGCTGTGGGAGGCCCCACAGTGGGTTGACGCACAGTTCACCAAGTCGATCGAGCAGCTGGTTGCCGCCCACGAGAAGAGCCCTGAGAGCTACTGGAGTGGCAAGCGCGCCGCTGCAGCCGCCGCTGAGGCAGCCGAGGGTGACGCACCAGTCGTTCGCGATGCAGCTAACCTCAAGGAAATCGAGCGTCTCTTCAAGGAATTCAAGAAGAAGACCGAGAAGGTTATCCGCGAGTACGGCCGCCGCGAGCGTCGCGAGAGCCTGTTCCGCGAGCAGCACGCCTGGCACATGTTCCTCACCGTTGAAGAGGGCAAGCTCATCCAGAACGATGACCTGTTCGACGCCTTCGCTTACCAGTACGGTGACTACTTCGACCTGTCGATTGGTGCCGAGGCTGTAAAGCGCGTTCTGGTTGACTTCGACCTGAACGAAGAGGCCCGCAAGCTCCGCGAGGAAATTGCCGGCAACAAGGGTGCCAAGCAGACTCAGGCAATCAAGCGCCTCAAGGTTGTGCAGTCGTTCATCAACAGCGACACCGCACCTCACTCGATGGTTCTCGACGTCCTGCCAGTTCTTCCACCAGAGATCCGTCCGATGGTTCAGCTCGACGGTGGCCGCTTCGCGACCTCCGACCTAAACGACCTGTACCGTCGCGTGATCAACCGCAACAACCGTCTGAAGCGCTTCATCGACCTAGGTGCAGTTCCTCAGACCATTCTGAACAACGAGAAGCGCATGCTTCAGGAGGCCGTTGACGCACTGTTCGACAACGGTCGCCGTGGTCGTGCAGTTACCGGTACCGGTAACCGTGCTCTCAAGTCCCTGAGCGACCTGCTGAAGGGTAAGCAGGGTCGTTTCCGTCAGAACCTGCTGGGTAAGCGTGTTGACTACTCGGGTCGTTCGGTTATCGTTGTCGGTCCTCAGCTCAAGCTCCACCAGTGTGGTCTGCCAAAGCTGATGGCTCTCGAGCTCTTCAAGCCATTCGTTATGAAGCGCCTCGTTGACCAGGGCTTCGCTCAGAACATCAAGAGCGCTAAGCGTATGGTTGAGCGCAGCCGTCCACAGGTTTGGGACGTACTCGAGGAAGTTATCCGCGAGCGTCCGGTTCTGCTGAACCGTGCACCAACCCTGCACCGTCTCGGTATCCAGGCCTTCGAGCCACAGCTGGTTGAGGGTAAGGCTATTCAGCTGCACCCACTGGTTTGTGCTGCCTTCAACGCCGACTTCGACGGTGACCAGATGGCTGTTCACGTACCTCTGTCGGTTGAGGCTCAGGCCGAGGCTCGCATCCTGATGCTTGCTTCGAACAACATCCTCAAGCCTTCGGACGGTCGTCCAGTGGCAGTTCCTTCGCAGGACATGATCATTGGTCTGTTCCACATGACCGAGAAGCTGGAAGGCGCCACCGGCGCTGGCCGCGTCTTCGGTAGCGTGGCAGAGGCTCAGATGGCCTTCGACCGCAACATGCTCGACCTCCGTGCTCCAATCAGCATCCGTGTCAACGGCGAGCTTCGCCACGACACCACTCTTGGACGCGTCCTCTTCCGCGACACCCTTCCTGAGGGCTTCGTTTGGGCCGAGGAGCAGGTTGGCAAGAAGCAGATCACTTCCATCATCACCAAGATGGTTGAAGACTTCCCTCGCACCGAGGTAGCCCAGTCGCTTGACCGCATCAAGGATGCCGGCTTCAAGTGGGCAACCCGCTCGGGTGTTTCCATGTCCATCTCGGACGCCAACTTCGACTCCGGTGAGTTCGAGGCGAAGCGTGCAACCGCGATCCTCGCATCGGAGAAGGAGCACACCAAGATCCAGACTTCCTACGAGGACGGTCTGATCTCGGACCTGGAGCGTCGTGACAAGCTGGGTCAGCTCTGGTTCAACCAGACCAACGAAATCCAGAAGACCCTGCAGGAGTCCATCCCGGCAGACAACGCCATCTTCAAGATGGTTACCTCTGGTGCCCGCGGTAACTGGCTGCAGATCCGTTCCATCATCGGTATGCGTGGTCCAGTAACCACCTCGTCCGGTGACTTCGCCCCGATGCCTGTAAAGGGTAACTACCTGCTTGGCCTTACCGCCAACGAGTACTTCATCAACGCCACCGGTGCCCGTAAGGGTAACGCTGACACCGCGATGAAGACCGCAGCCGCCGGTTACCTAACCCGTCGTCTGGTTGACGTTGCTCAGGATGTAATCATCCGCATCGACGACTGTGGCACCAACAAGGGTCTTGAGAAGGACCTGCTGGATGACGACCAGGTAGAGCTGTCGATCCTGCACCGTAACCTGCTTCAGGATGCGGTTGTTGGCAAGAAGGTTGTTGCCAAGGCTGGCGCTGCCATCGACCAGAAGCTGGTTGATGCAATGCGTGCCGAGGGTGTCGAGTCGGTATTCGTTCGTTCGGTTCTTACCTGTGACGCCGAGGACGGCATCTGTGCCGCCTGCTACGGCACCTCGCTGGCCACCGGCGACAAGGTTGAGCTCGGTGAGGCCATCGGTATCATCGCTGCTCAGTCCATCGGTGAGCCTGGAACCCAGCTGACCATGCGTACCTTCCACACTGGTGGTGCCGCATCCAACGCCAAGAAGCAGACCATTCTGAAGTCGATTGGTGGTCAGAAGGTTCGTGTAGAGCGTCTGATTTCCTACGACATCACCCAGGGTCTGAACGGTGTTACCGACCTCCTCGAGGCTCGTGTTGGTTGGCGCCA
>JAGWUG010000215.1 GCA_028868555.1 Actinomycetales bacterium
CACCGATGCCCCGCGCTGGGACGTGGACGAGGATGGACTGCGAGTAAAGCTCAGTGCCGCCTGGTTGATTGAGCACGCGGGCATTCCCAAGGGCTTTGCGCTGCCGGGTTCTGGTGCTGGCCTTAGCAGCAAGCACACCCTGGCAATCACCAATCGCGGGGGAGCATCGGCGGAAGACGTGCTTCAGCTGGCCGAATTCATTCAGCTGCGGGTGGCCAACCAGTTTGGTGTAAACCTGCGGCCCGAGCCAAACCTCATTGGGTTCTGACGAATAACAAAAACCCCGCCTCGGCGGGGTTTTCGTTTGCCTTTACCTAGGCGAAAAGCTTCTGCAGGCGCTGGATGCCCTCGAGCAACTGGGCGTCGCCGAGCGCGTAGCTGAGGCGTACGAATCCGCTCGGGCCGAAGGCCTCACCAGGAACCAGTGCAACCTCGGCTGCATCCAGAATGTAGTCGCAGAGCTCGAGCGAGGTGTTGATCTGCTTTCCGCCCCACTCGCGGCCAAGCAGGCCAGAGACATCGGAGTAGACGTAGAAGGCGCCCTGCGGCATCGGTGCCACCCAACCCTCAATCTTGTTCAGCTCGGCAACCGCCAGCTTACGGCGACGGTCAAAGGCATCGCGCATGGCGAGCACCTCGTCCTGCGGGCCGGTGAGGGCCGCAATGGCGGCGCGCTGCGAGATGTTGGAGACGTTGGAGCTCAGGTGGCTCTGTAGGTTTCCCGCTGCCTTCATGGCGTCGGCAGGGCCGGCCATCCAGCCGAGACGCCAACCGGTCATCGCGTAGGTCTTAGCAACACCGTTCACCAGGATGGTGCGGTCGATCATCTCAGGAACTACCTCGGTAACCGAGTATGCCTTCAGGCCGTCGTAGGTGAGGTTCTGGTAGATCTCATCGGTGATGATCCAGAGGCCGTTCTCGTAGGCCCACTTGCCAATGGCCTCAACCTGCTCGCGGCTGTAAACCGAGCCGGTCGGGTTGGAAGGCGAAACAAACAACAGAACCTTGGTCCTAGGGGTGCGGGCAGCCTCAAGCTGGTCCACGGTAACCAGGTAGTTCTGGTCGGCACCGGCGAAGACCTCAACTGGCACGCCACCGGCCAGGCGAATGGCCTCCGGGTAGGTGGTCCAGTAAGGGGTAGGCATAAGGACCTCGTCGCCGGCATCAACGATGGTGGCGAAAGCCTGGTAAACGGCTTGCTTGCCACCGTTGGTGACAACGATCTGGCTAGCTGGGATTGCGGTGCCGGAATCGATCAGAGTCTTGTGGGCAATGGCCTCGCGCAGGTCTGGCAGACCAATAGCCGGGGTGTAGCGGTGGTTCTTCGGGTCCTTCACTGCGGCCAGGGCGGCCTCAACGATGTGCGCTGGGGTGGCAAAGTCTGGCTCGCCAGCCGCATAGGAGATGACCGGACGACCGGCAGCCTGAAGGCTCTTGGCCTTGGCGTCTACCTTGAGGGTCGCCGACTCGGCGATGGCTGCGATTCGCTTAGAAATACGTGGGAACTCTGGCATAGGTTTAAGCCTACCGAAACGGGGGATGCCTCGGCATCGGTGCTGGCGGCGCCAGCGGCATCGGTGCAATATGGGGCTTTGCGCTTTGCCAACCCTTGCCGTAGTATTGGTAGAAGGTAATTGACAACCTGCTCAGCCTAATCTGGCAAATTCACACTAAAACTTCACAGTCTAGAAGTGTGCCTTCCGCCAGAGTCCACTGAGCAGCAACAGGTTGTCATCCTCCCGTAAAGGGCGGTGGCTCAATTGGTAGAGCAACGGTCTCCAAAACCGTCGGTTGCAGGTTCGAGTCCTGTCCGCCCTGCAAAAGGTAAAAACCGAAGGAATGACGATGTCAGACGTTTACGAGGCTCCATCTGAGGATGTAGTTGAGCAGGCAAAGGCCGACAAGGCTGCCAAGCGCAATGTTTTCGCTCGCATCGTTTTGTTCTTCAACCAGGTAATCGGTGAGCTCAAGAAGGTCACCCGCCCTACCTGGAAGGAACTGGTCAACTACACCGGCGTTGTGCTGGCATTCGTGACCATCGTGATGATTGTCATCACCCTTCTGGACTTCGCCTTCGGCTGGGCCGTCAAGTTCGCTTTCGCGGGCAACTAACCCAACCACCTGTTTTTGCCCAACTGGGCATTGTTTGAATCGTTAGGACGTAGCAAGTGACTGACCTGGAGCGCAACGAAATCGAGGCCTTGGCCCAGATTGAGGACGCCGAGGCTGACGCCGTTATCGCAGAGGCCGATGCCGACATGGCCGACCTCGCAATTGACGTCGCTGCTGAACTTGAGCAGGACCTCGAGCTGGTTGAGGCCAT
>JAGWUG010000216.1 GCA_028868555.1 Actinomycetales bacterium
GCCCAGTTTGACCTGATGGTTTGGCCGGAGAACTCCGCCGATGCCAACCCGCTCACCAACCCACTTGCCGCCAACCTGGTTAGGTCGGTGGTGGCCAGAACCGGCAAGCCGCTACTAGTTGGTTCCATAACTGAGAAGGGCAGCCGCATCTACAACTCGGGGCTGTTGTTTGCTCCAGGCACCGATGCAGTTACCCAGTACGACAAGCGCCGCCCGGTTCCATTCGGCGAGTACGTTCCGGACCGCGGCTTCTGGCGCCAGTTTGCACCAGACCTGATTGACCTGATCTCTCGCGGCTACAGCTTTGGGCAGCGTCCGGGCGTCATGCCAGTCGCAGGCACTCGCATCGGTGACCTCATCTGCTTCGAAATTGGCATCGATGAAATCCCGCGCGATCTAGTGCGCGGTGGGGCATCGGTGATCATTAGCCAGGCAAATAACGCCGACTTTGGACACACCGCCGAAGCATTCCAGCAGGAGTCTCTGGTGCGCCTGCAGGCGATTGCCACCGGTCGAGCTGTGGTGCACGCGAGCACGGTTGCCACCACCGAGATTGTTGCACCTACCGGAGAGGTTCTCGCCTCCACTCAGCCGTTCAAACCAGGCTGGGCCGCGGCCACAATCCCGCTGCAAAGCTCGCTAACTCCGGCCATGCGTTTCTTTGGCTGGGTAGATTACCTGGCGCTCTTTGCCGCCGCCTTGGCTGCGCTGATCCTCTTAGATTTGAGCATCCTTAAGGTAATCACCGCTCTCAGGGTTAATTCAGGCAAATCCCAGACCCCAAATTTAGAGTCACTCGAAGTGGATCGAAAGGCTGCTTTGAAGACTCTAGTAATCATGCCCACCTACAACGAGGCCGAGAACATTGGCAACATTGCGGGGCACCTGTTGGCTACCGTTCCTGAGGTCAGCCTGCTGATTGTGGATGACAACAGTCCAGACGGAACCGGCAAGATTGCCGACGCAATGGCAGCCGAGAATCCACGCGTACACGTGCTGCACCGAACCGAAAAGAACGGCCTCGGTCCTGCATATTTGGCCGGATTTGCCTGGGGATTTGAGCGGGAATTCGACTACTTAGTTGAGATGGACGCCGATGGCAGCCACCGTGCCGAAGATCTGATTCGCATGCTGGCCGTAGCTCCAAACAATGACCTCGTGATTGGTTCGCGCTGGGTGCGCGGAGGCAAGGTTGTGAATTGGCCACTGTCGCGTCAGCTGATCAGCCGAACCGGAAACATCTATGCGCGCGTGCTCCTTGGCGCAGGCATTCGTGACATCACGGCCGGCTTCCGAGTCTTCCGCGCCAGCTTCCTCAAGAGCCTGGACCTGAACTCGGTCGCCTCGGCCGGTTACTCGTTCCAGGTTGAAATGGCCTGGCGCTGCTTCAAGGCCAAGGCTCGCATCGAAGAGGTACCAATCACCTTTGTGGAGCGAGCCATCGGCTACTCCAAGATGAGCAAGAAGATTGTTTTTGAGGCGCTTTGGCGAGTTACCCAGTGGGGATTCGAGCGCTTCTAGCGTCTTGAAGATTAAGCCTTAACGACAAAAAGCCTCCCTTGCGGGAGGCTTTTTGCGTTGCAGTATCGTCCCAATACAAGCAACCTGTTCACCGCCGTTGCAGCGGCGGCCAACTCTAGTCTCTTGGTTTAGGCGGAGGCCTTGGCAGCCTCTGCGGCTAGGCGGGCCGACTCGCGACGGGCGCGAAGGTTGACCAGCTGCTCATCAAGCAAAATCTGAAGTTCATCGACGGTGCGACGTTCGAGAAGCATCTCCCAGTGGCTGCGAGGAGTCTTCTCATCCTTGCCAATTGGCTCCACTGGAACGCCATCAATCAAAAGCACTGCGGTGCGGGCACAGCTCTTGCACTCCCAGGTCTCAGGAACCTCTGCGGTGGCAGAGAACTTGAGCTCGGAAATGTGACCCTGTGGGCAGAGATAGCTGTGAACGGTACGGGCCTCGAAGGCCACGTTGCGCTCAGACTCAAGCGACTGAGTGCCGAGGCGCATGCCTCGCATACTTGACTGTGACATGGTGCTCCTAAAACAACCTTTTGGGCTGGGGTTTCAGCCTGGCTTTTGGCTGCAGATTCATAAACCGAGCAAACTTGAAAATCATTCCAGAATGCTGGTATTTAGGGCGACCTTAAGGGTTTGGTCAGGGGAGGGGAGTGCCCCTCGATTTCAGGCGCCTGGCGCCCCGACTACTTGCGCAGCGTTGCTACCGCAATGTCGGCACGGTCAGTGACAATGCCCTTGGCGCCGGCGGAAACCAGGCGCAGCATCTCGGCCGGCTCATTGATGGTCCAGTAGTGAACCT
>JAGWUG010000217.1 GCA_028868555.1 Actinomycetales bacterium
GCGGCTGTACGGAGCCCGCGGATTTACTACGTTTGTAAACAGGTTTCAGTTTTTTGCAGAATGTTTTACAGGAAAAACCATGGTTGGCATTGAAGACGTTGCAAGACTTGCAGGGGTATCTACCGCGACAGTGAGCCGTGCGCTCAGCGGAAAAGATCACGTATCGGAGCGCGCTCGCGAAAAAGTAAAGCGTGCGGCCGCGGAGCTGGGCTATGTCGCCTCCTCCTCCGCCTACACCCTGGCCACCGGCCGCCACCGCAACATCGGTGTGGTACTTCCATTCGTTGACCGCTGGTTCTTCTCGGTTGCGCTGGAAGCGGTTGAGACCGTTCTGATTGAGCGCGGCTACGACCTAACCCTCTACAACTTGGGCGACTCCGAGAGCCAGCGCTCCAAGATCTTCAACGACTTCTTGCTGCGCAAGCGCGTGGATGGCGTTCTCTGCATCGCGGTGAAGCCACTCGAGGCCGAACTGGAGGCGCTGAACCGCACCGGCAAGCCGGTCGTGGGCATCGGTGGTCCAATCAAGGGCATTCGCACCCTGGCCATCAACGACTACAACGCCGCCTACCTGGCCACCGAGCACCTGATTGGCCTCGGTCACACCCGTATCGCCAACATCGGTGGTCTTCCACCAACTGAAATGCACTTCATGCAGCCAAGCCTGCGCCACGAGGGCTATGAGCAGGCGCTGATTGATGCGGGCCTGCAGGTTCGCCCAACCTGGTTTGTGCCAGCCGACTTCACCATCAGTGGTGCGTACCACGCGGCCAAGCAGGTACTGGGTGACCCTCGCAACTCCCCTACCGCCATTGTCTGCGCCTCCGATGAGATGGGCTTTGGTGCCATCATGGCCGCCAAGGACCTGGGACTTCGCGTGCCAGAAGATGTAAGCGTCATTGGTATGGACAACCATGACATGAGCGAGTTCTTTGGCTTGAGCACCATCAACCAGGACGTTCGCGGTCAGGGCCGTCACGCTGCCGAGACCCTGCTCTCGGTGCTTGAGGCCAAGGACGACGAGGTGCCCACCAACATTGAGCAGAGCACCGAGTGGAATGTGGAGTTGCTGATTCGCTCGTCCACCGCTCGCCCTGCCGCTGGCGGACGCTAGCCCCTGCCAAACCACTGAAGTAAACTGCCTACATGGCTGATTCATCGTTTGACATTGTTTCCAAGGTAGACAAGCAGGAAGCTGCTAACGCCCTAAACCAGGCTGAAAAAGAGATCGAGCAGCGCTACGACTTCAAGGGTGTTGGCGCATCCATCGAGTGGTCCGGCGAAAAGGTGCTCATGAAGGCATCCTCCGAGGAGCGCGTTGCCGCTGTTCTCGACGTCTTCCAGAGCAAGCTCGTGAAGCGTGGCATCTCTCTCAAGAGCCTCGACGCCGGCAAGCCTTTCGCCTCCGGCAAGGAGTACCGCATTGAGGCCAGCCTCAAGCAGGGAATCGAGCAGGACCAGGCCAAGAAGGTTTCCAAGCTCATCCGCGAGGAGGGCCCTAAGTCGGTCAAGGCCAACATCCAGGGCGACGAGCTTCGCGTGGTTTCCAAGAGCCGCGACGACCTCCAGGAGACCATCGCACTCCTGAAGAGCGCCGACCTCGAGATTGACCTACAGTTTGTGAACTTCCGCTAGGAAGTTAAACGCAAAGGGTCGTCTTCGGGCGGCCCTTTTTGCTTTGGCGCGAGTTAGCGCTCTTCGTCCGGGATTTCGCTCTCGCTGATAGCGGCAAGTGGCGAGGTGATTGGGAAGGCATCAACCGGTTGGTCGTCATAGCCAGCGGGTGCCGGCCGGCTCTTGGCGCGGGCCACCAGGTAGCGGTGAATCAAAGCCGCTCCCATCAGACTGACCACCGAAATCACATAGACAAACTCCACACCGATGCCCTGGGCTATTGCGCCCAGAAGAATCTTGCCGCCCATAATGATGAGCGAGTTCATGAGGCTCATTCGGCTCATTGCCTGAGCCGTGGTCATGGTGTCGACCGTGGACACATTGCTGAAGGTCGCGGGCACCTGAGGGCCGTTACCCAGACCGGCCACAATCCAGAAAATGCCGGTGGCGGCGAGTGCGAACATCGGTGAAATTTGGGAGGTGAAGGTGCCGATAAGCACTGCGGCTGTGACGGCAAATGCGGAGAGAGTGGCGCCAATCTGAGCAACCCGGCTCAGGTGGCGGCGGCGAGACAGCTTGCCCACCGCCAGACGGCCAACAATCATGGATGCCACGAAAAGTGTGTAGGGCACACCTTGCAGGTCGGTGCTGAGGTGCATGGAGGTCTTGGCGAAGACCGCGCTCCAGTCCATCATGATGAC
>JAGWUG010000218.1 GCA_028868555.1 Actinomycetales bacterium
ACCGTCTAAACGAGGTCAAGCCGCTCAGCACCCCAGAGCGAAACGCCATCGAGGCTTTTCTGACCGATGGAGCGGACCTGGACGACGTCCTCGGTCGAACCGTTCGCCTGCTGGCTCAGCTGACTAACCAACTTGCAATGGTCCAGTACCCAACCCTGGGCAAGGCGAAGGTCCGCACCATCGAGGCCGTTCCGGTTTCGGAATCCAAGATTTTGCTCATTCTGGTCACCGATGCCAACCGCATCGAGCAGCACGTGATGGACTTCGGTAAGCCTCTCGAGGCCTCGTTCCTTGGCGACATTCGCGCCCGTCTCAACACACTGCTGGTTGGCTCTGCTCTTTCAACCGTGGAGGAGAAGCTTCGCGGCTTCGAGCAGGAGTTTGCTCCGGAGCGCCGCCAGTTTGCAGTTGACTTCATGGGCAATCTGATTGAACTGGTGGATGCCAACCGCAGCGACAAGATGCTGGTGGCCGGCGCCGCCAACCTCGCCCGCCGTGGCAGTGAACTTGGCTCAGACTTCGGTGGCCTTCTCGATGCCGTTGAGGAGCAGGTAGTTCTCCTCAAACTCATGGGGGAGCTTCGCGGCGGCGAAACCGGCATTGCCGTGGGCATCGGAAGCGAGATTCCGGTGGAAGGTTTCAGCAACACATCGGTGGTTTTGGGGGAGTACCGGGCCGAGGGTGCCGAGGCAGCCAAGCTTGGCGTGCTAGGCCCAACCCGCATGGACTACTCCAACAGCATGGCTACGGTTGCAGCCGTGGCTCAATACCTTTCCAAATTGCTCGATAACTAACCGTCTAGAAATCAAGAACTTAGAAGCAGGACATTTCAGTGGCAGATCACTACGAAGTACTGGGCGTTGCGCGCGATGCCAGCGCCGACGAAATCAAGAAGGCGTATCGCAAGCTTGCCCGCGAACTGCACCCAGACGTGAATCCCGCTGAGGACGCCCAGGAGCGCTTCAAGCTGGTTACACACGCCTACGAGGTGCTCTCCGATGAAGACCAGCGCCGCAACTACGACATGGGCGGTCAGGGCGGATTCAACGGCTTCCCAGGTGGAAACTTTGGCTTCGGCGACATCTTCGACACCTTCTTCGGTGGCGGTGGTGGCCGCGGTCCTCGCTCGCGCGCCGAGCGCGGACAGGACGCCCTGCTACGGGTGGACTTGACACTTCGTGAGGTCACCTTTGGTGTTCAGAAGAGCATCGAGATTGACACCGCAGTCATCTGCAAGACCTGTAACGGAACCACTTGCCAGCCAGGAACATCGCCTAAGACCTGTGATATCTGTCGCGGTGCGGGCCAGGTCCAGCGCGAAGTCCGCTCGCTGCTCGGTAACATCGTGACCAGCCAGCCTTGTAGCGTCTGCAAGGGCTTTGGCCAGGTCATTCCAGACCCTTGCGTGGACTGCCGCGGCCAGGGTCGTGTCCGTGCCCGTCGCAATCTCGACCTCAACATCCCTGCTGGCGTGGACGACGGCTTGCGCCTGCAGCTTTCGGGCCAGGGCGAGGCCGGTTACGCTGGCGGGCCAAACGGCGACATTTACATTGAGGTTCAGGTCCGCACCGATGAGGTATTCGGCCGCGACGGCGACGACCTGACTTGCACCGTTGAGGTTCCACTTCACGATGCCGTATTGGGACGTCACACCCAGATCGAGACCTTTGACGGGCCGGTTGACATCAACCTGGAGCCGGGAGTTCAGACCGGTGAGACTATCACGGTGAAGGGCAAGGGTGTTGGCCACCTACGCGGCACCGGTCGCGGCGACCTCCTGGTTACCGTCCAGGTAATGACTCCTCACAAGCTTGACTCCAAGCAGAAGGAACTTTTCAAGAAGCTGGCTGAGCTGCGCTCCGCAGACACCGTCACCCTGCGCAAGCACAAGACCGGCTTCTTCGGCAAGGACAAGCGCCGCTAATGGTTTTGCCGCTCTTCCACATTTCAAACACCGATGCCGCTACCGCGCAAATCGGTGGCGCAGTGTTGTTGGCGGGTGCCGAAGGGCGTCACGCGGTAAGCGTGCGTCGCATGCGAGTGGGCGAAGGGATTCAGCTCTCGGACGGCGCTGGTAGGCGCATCGTTGGTGATGTGGCAAGCGTTGGTGCCGGAGAGCTTTCTGTTCTGGTTAACGAAGTTCTTGACGAACCTGCAGCTGCACCGGCTCTGGAGCTAGTTCAGGCACTAGCCAAGGGCGACCGCGACGAGATGGCAGTTCAGGCCGCCACCGAGCTGGGCATCATGAGCGTCATTCCCTGGCAGGCCGAGCGTTCGGTTTCGCGCTGGGAGGGTGCCAAGGT
>JAGWUG010000219.1 GCA_028868555.1 Actinomycetales bacterium
ACATCTGGGATGTGGAGTGGTATCAGCGCATCTTCTCCGGTGGCCTCGGTCACGAGCCGGGCTATCCATCGGTGCTGCCGACCTACCCCGATGGCAGCGTAAAGCAGAATGCCTGGGCGTTCATGCCGGGCTACCCGATGCTTGTCCGCGCTTTCACGTTCATCACCGGCGGTGCCATCGAGTGGAAGTACCTGGCCCCAACCATCAGCCTGCTCCTCTCCTTCGTTTTGGCTCTCCTGATTTACCGCATCTTCTCGCTCAAGTTTGAGCACGTCACGGCTCTGTGGGCAGTGACCCTATTCGGTTTCTGGTGTGCCAGCCCCGTCTTGCAGGCAGGCTACGCCGAAACCCTCGGTCTGGTGCTCCTCGCCGGCGGCCTCTACTTCTTGATGCAGCACCGATACTTGGCGGCACTGCCATGGCTGGTTGGTCTGAGCATCACCCGACCGGGGATGGTCTCGTTCGCCGCCATGCTTGCCGGAATGTGGGTGGTGCGCTTCATCAAGGCGCAGCGCGGTCACGGCGAGTTCCCAACTCGAGAACGCTGGGGCCTGGGCGCATTGACTGTGGCCAGTGGGGCACTGGGACTGGCCTGGCCGGTTGTGGCCTGGATTGCCACCGGTCGCTCCGATGCCTACACTGCCACCGAGCTGGCCTGGCGCGTGGTCACGCCGCATCCAAAGCTGGTTCCGTTTGAGGGCTGGCTCTCGCTGGGCGCATCGCTCTGGGGCAATTTCTGGGCACCGATGTTCCTGCTGGTGGTGGCCGGATTTGCCGCCTGGCTGCTGTTCCTGCCATCGGTTAAGTTGCTTGGTAACGAACTGCGTCTCTGGATTGCCGCTTACCTGGTTTATGTGCTCCTGGTGTTCAATCCGCAGTCCAGCACCTTCCGAATTCTGCTGCCGGCTTTCCCGCTGGTGGCTGCGCTGGCATTCAAGACCAGGGGCTGGGGTGCCAGCTCCAAATGGTTCCTGCTGATCGGGCTCACCATCACTCAGTTGGTCTGGTTGGCCATCTGCTGGGTCTACGTGAACCCAGATTTCACCCCGCCCTAGTGATTATTCGTGGTCAAATCACCGGTTTTCCCTGAGGCCTTAACTCGGTTAATCAGTCCGACCCCAAGTCTTTACATAACCGTTACCTTTTGCAGCCGCTTTAGAGCCATATTCGGTTTTTTGCTGACACGGTGTCTGTTTTAATTGAAGTTCGGGCCGGAGTTGGCCCAAGTTACAGGAGTACTACAAATGGCAGCAATGAAGCCGCGCGGCACCGATGGACCAATGGAGGCCGAGGTTGAACCTCGTGGCCTGATTGTTCTCAAGGTTCCAGTAGATGGCGGGGGTCGCTTGGTGTTCAGCATGAACGCCGACGAGGTATCCCGTTTGTATCAGGTTCTAGAAAACGTTGTAAAGCGCTAAGCGCACAAACTAAAAGCCGGCCCGAGACTAAATGTCTCGGGCCGGCTTTTTTACGTTTTTGAACTACATCTCCAGCTTGCTAGCAATCAGCAGGCCATCGCCAACTGGCGAGAGCGCGGTGACGTAGTTTTCCTGCTGCTTGAAGAAGCGCAGGATGTCGCGGAAGATCTGAGTTGCCTCATCGCGCATGGCAGGGTCTGGAACGCGGTCGCGCCAGAGGGCGTGAGGGATCACAACGGTTCCACCCGGACGCAGCAGGCGGTTGCTCTCGCGAACCTGCTCCTCGAGGGTGTCGCGGTCGGCATCAAGCACAATCAGGTCGTAGGCGGCATCTGCCATGTTGCTCATCACGTCAAGCGCGCGGCCCGCAATCACGCGAGTCTGGTTTGCCGGAATACCGGCTTCGGTGAAGGCAATCTTGGCGGCGGCCTGGTGCTCTGGCTCGGCATCAATGGTGGCGAGAATGGCGTGCGGTGCACCCTGCATTAGGTACAGGCCGCTGACACCAGTTCCGGTGCCGGCCTCAATGATGGCTTTTGCGCCACTCGCGGCGGCAAGCGCTGCCAGGTGGCTTCCCACCGATGCGGTCACGCACTCCACGCCAAGCTCATCGGCGCGCATGCGGGCTCGAACCAATACCTCGGCCTCGTCGGAGAATTCCTCCACGTAACGCCAACTGCTGATCTTGTCTACCATCGGTGCTCCAGATAACTGCCCTGACGGCGCCAAACTTCGCGCCTATGCGCCAAGTGTAAACCTAGGCCCAGCCTTTGAGTTGGAGGCGCAGGGTAACCTTTAAGGGTGTTCGGCATCGACAGCGAAAAGCTCATCATCCTGGCGGTTATCACCGCCTTGGTGCTGGGTCCAAAGCGTCTGCCGGAGTA
>JAGWUG010000013.1 GCA_028868555.1 Actinomycetales bacterium
ATGCCGGTGGCCTTATATGCAGAAATACCACCGGTGATGCCGAGGATGACATTCAACACGGTGGTATTCCTAAAGTTTGCTTGCGCAGACCCAGAGAGGGCTGATTACTCGGCTACGCGAGTGAGGTCCAGCTTGTTCTCGTCGATCTCGTGCATGGCGATGGTCAGTGGCTTCTCATCGATGGTGGTCTCAACCAGTGGGCCAACGTTGTTGAAGAGGCTACCCTCGTGCAGTGCCGAGTAGTAGTCGTTGATCTGGCGGGCACGCTTGGCCGCGAAGATCACGAGCTCGTACTTGGAGAGCTTCTGAGCGTCGAACTCCTTGTCGAGCAGGTTGTCGATGGATGGGCTTACGATGCCCTCGAGCTTGTCAGACATAGGTTGCTCCTTGTTTTGGATTGGAAAAATCGCGATAAATGCCACCCGAAAATTGGTGGTGGCTAGTCCTGCATCAATTCTACGATGCGGCGGGCACATTCAGCCACCTCATCATTGATGACTACGTGATCGAACTCGCCCTGTGCGGCCAATTCGGTGCGTGCGGTTTCGAGCCTACGCGCCTGTTCCTCGGCGGATTCTGTACCTCGGCCGGTTAGGCGATGCACCAATTCTTCCCAGCTTGGAGGGGCAATAAAAATGAGGTTCGCCTCGGGCATGGCTGCCTTCACCTGGCGAGCACCCTGAATGTCGATCTCCAGGATGATCTGCTCCCCCGCCGCCAGAGCCTGCTCAACCGGCTCGCGCAGCGTGCCGTATTTGTTAGCGCCGTGCACCACGGCATACTCCAGCATCTGGCCGGCGGCAATCTTGGCGTCGAAGGCATCGGTGCTTAGAAAGTGATAGGAGACACCATCAACCTCACCCGGACGCGGCGCACGCGTGGTGGCGGAAACCGAAAGCTTCACCTGCGGGTAGTTGTCCAAGATGTGCTTGATTACGGTGCCCTTGCCAACGGCGGTAGGGCCGGCAATCACGGTGAGGCGGCTGGTCATGCTGTCAGCCCCGATGCCAGTTCTGCGTTTGCGAGGTCAATGGCCTTCTCAACACCTGCAGCTCCGGCTCCCAGAACGCTGCGGGAGACGTTGGCAATGACCTGACCGGCTGCAACACCGAAGAGGCGACCAACATCGCTCAGCTGGGCTCCCTGGGCTCCAACGCCTGGCGCGAGGATTGGTGTGTGCACTTCCTGCGGAAGGGTGGTGACGCCGGCGAGTCCAAACTTGTTGAGGTTGAGGGTTGCTCCCAGAACTGCACCGGCCGAGCCGATGAGTTCTCCTGCGCTGGAAGTGACTGAGTTGATTTGCCCGAGACCGCTCCAGATAGCCTGGGCCACGGTCATCGATTCGGTGACAATCGGGTTGCCTTCGCTGTCGATTCCGGTAACTCCCTCGACCATTGCGGTCTGCAGGCGCTCGCCCTCCGGGTTCGAGGTGGCTGCCAGCACAAAGACTCCCTTGCCGCGCTCGATGGCGCTGGCGATGGTTGGCGACAGCGATGCCAGACCGAGGTATGGCGACACTGTTAGGGCATCGGAGAAGAACGGCGCGCTCTTGCCCAGCCAGGCCTCAAAGTAGGCCTCCATGGTGCTTCCGATGTCGCCGCGCTTTGCATCCATGATCACCAGCAGACCGGCTTCCTGAGCCTGCTGACCGATCTCCTCAAGCACAGCAAAGCCACGGGAGCCAAAGCGCTCGAAGAACGAGACCTGAGGCTTCACAATGCCAACCCGACCAGCCGCAGCGTTAATCACGGTTTTGGCGAAGGTCTCGAGGCCGCGAACGTCGTCGCTCAGGCCCCAGTCCTCGAGCAGCGCAGCGTGTGGGTCGATGCCCACGCAGAGCTGGCCCTTGGTGGCGAAGGCCTGGTTGAGGCGGTGTCCGAAACTAGTTGGCAAGGGCTGCCTTTCGGTCGATGGCGTGCTCCTGCAGGCTCTTCACCGAGAACGGCCCCGCAATCACGGTCTCGAACGAGCCGATGGCCGCGCTGAGCTGGGCGATTGTGGTGAAGATGGCCTTGTCGGCAGCGGTGGTAGCGGCACGAATCTCGTAACCGTCCTTCACCGCGCTTCCGGTGCTAGGAGTGTTCACAACCACGTCAACTTCACCAGCGGTGATCAGGTCAACGATGTTTGGACCCTCGACGTTTTCCTCGCTGTACTTGCGAACAACCGAAACCTCGATGCCGTGACGCTTGAGCATGGATGCGGTTCCGGCGGTTGCCAGAATCTGGTAGCCCAGTTGCTGCAGGCGACGAACCGGAAGAACCACATGTGGCTTGTCACGGTCGGCAACCGAGATGAACACGGTACCCGAGGTTGGCAGAGCCGATCCAGCCGCGGCCTGACTCTTGGCGAAGGCGGCTGGGAACGAGACATCCATACCCATGACCTCGCCGGTCGAGCGCATCTCTGGGCTCAGCAGGCTGTCAACGAAACGACCCTCCTTGGTGGCAAAGCGCTTGAACGGAAGCACGGCTTCCTTCACGGCGATTGGCGAGGTGGCTGGAACGTAGGTTCCATCCTTCTCAGGCAGGTGCCCCTCGGAAATAAGCTCCTTGATGGTCTTGCCAACCATTACCAACGATGCCGCCTTGGCCAGGGTGATGCCCAGGGCCTTGGAGACGAAAGGAACGGTGCGGCTGGCACGAGGGTTGGCCTCTAGCACGTAGAGAACGTCGTTTGCCAGAGCGAACTGAACGTTCAGCAGACCACGGACGCCAACACCCTTGGCGATGGCTAGGGTCTGCTCCTTGACGCGGTTGATCTGAGCCTGGCTCATGGTCACCGGAGGAAGGGTGCAGGAGGAGTCACCGGAGTGGATACCGGCGGCCTCGATGTGCTCCATGACTCCACCAACGTAGATGGTTTCGCCGTCGTAGAGCGCATCGATGTCAATCTCGATTGCGTCATCCAGGAAACGGTCAACGAGCAGCGGGTGGCTGTCGTCGATCAGACCGTACTCGTCGATGCGACGGAAGTAGTCCTGCATCGAGTCCTGGTCGTAGACGATTTCCATTCCGCGACCGCCGAGAACGAAGGATGGGCGAACCAGCACCGGGTAACCGATGCGGCCTGCGATCTCCTCGGCCTCGTAGAGGTTGGTGGCGGTTCCGTTGGCCGGAGCCAGCAGGTTGCCATCTTCGAGAATCTTGCTGAAGAGCTTGCGGTCCTCGGCTAGGTCGATTGCCTCCGGGGTGGTTCCCAGGATTGGTACACCGGCAGCCTTGAGGCCGTTTGCCAAGCCAAGGGCGGTCTGGCCACCCAGCTGGACGATTACGCCAACCAGTTCGCCCGACTGCTGCTCGGCGTGAATGACCTCGAGTACGTCCTCCAGAGTCAGCGGCTCAAAGTAGAGGCGGTCGCTGGTGTCGTAGTCGGTGGAGACGGTCTCCGGGTTGCAGTTGATCATGATGGTCTCGTAACCGGCATCGGAGAGCGCGAACGAGGCGTGCACGCAGGAGTAGTCAAACTCCACACCCTGACCAATTCGGTTTGGACCGGAACCCAGAATCACTACCTTCTTACGGTCGCTAGGAATGACCTCGGTCTCCTGCTCGTAGGTGCTGTAGTGGTAAGGGGTGAGAGCTGGGAACTCACCGGCACAGGTGTCAACGGTCTTGAACACCGGACGCAGGTTGTTGTCGTGACGGAAGACACGAATCTCTGACTCGCTGATTCCGCGTAGCTGCGCGATCTGGGCATCGGAGAAGCCGTGTTCCTTGGCTTCCTTGATTACCTCGATGGTCAGGTGTGGGGCCGCCGCGGTTGCGTCTGCAACCTCGTTGATGAGAACCATCTGGTCGATGAACCAAGGGTCAATCTTGGTGGAATCAAAGATGTCCTGAGCGGTTGCACCGGCACGAAGTGCCTGCTGAACCTGGACGATGCGACCATCGGTTGGAGTCTTGATGGCCTCGAGCAGCTCTTCCTTGGAGGCAGGCAGTGCGCCCCAGTGGAACGACGAACCCTTCTTCTCGAGCGAGCGCAGGGCCTTCTGCAGGGCCTGGGTGTAGTTACGACCGATAGCCATGGCCTCGCCCACACTCTTCATGGTGGTGGTGAGGGTCGGGTTAGCGGCAGGGAACTTCTCGAAGGCGAAGCGCGGAACCTTGACCACGATGTAGTCGAGGGTTGGCTCGAACGAGGCTGGGGTTACGCGAGTGATGTCGTTAGGGATCTCATCCAGGGTGTAACCAACAGCCAGCTTGGCGGCAATCTTGGCGATTGGGAAGCCGGTGGCCTTGGAGGCCAGTGCCGACGAACGGCTAACGCGAGGGTTCATCTCGATGACAACGACTCGACCGTTCTCAGGGTTTACTGCGAACTGAATGTTGCAACCACCGGTGTCAACACCGACGGCGCGGATGATGTCGATGGAGATGTCGCGAAGGTGCTGGTACTCGCGGTCGGTCAGGGTCAGGGCCGGAGCAACGGTGATGGAGTCGCCGGTGTGAACGCCAACCGGGTCAACGTTCTCAATGGAGCAGACCACAACACAGTTGTCATGCTTGTCGCGCATGAGCTCGAGCTCGTATTCCTTCCAACCCAGGATGCTCTCCGAAAGCAGCACCTGAGTGACCGGGCTGGCCTGGAGGCCGGAACCAACGATGCGACGCAGCTCCTCCTCGTCGTAGGCGAACCCGGAACCGAGTCCACCCATGGTGAACGAAGGCTGAACCATAACTGGGTACTTCAGGTCCTTGACGGCCTCGAGGGCTTCGTCCAGGGTGCCACAGATTACCGAGCGGGCCACGTCAGCACCGGCGTCGAGCACCAGCTGCTTGAAGATCTGACGGTCCTCACCCTTCTTGATGGCGTCAACCTTGGCTCCGATGAGCTCAACGTTGTACTTTTCCAAGATTCCGCGCTCGTGCAGCGCCATAGCGGCGTTCAGAGCGGTCTGACCACCCAGAGTCGGCAGGATTGCGTCCGGCTTCTCCTTGGCGATGATGCTCTCAATGACCTCAGGGGTGATTGGCTCCACGTAGGTGGCATCGGCGAAGTCTGGGTCGGTCATGATGGTGGCAGGGTTGCTGTTCACCAGGATCACACGGATGCCCTCGGCGCGCAGAACGCGGCAGGCCTGGGTGCCCGAGTAGTCAAACTCACAGGCCTGACCGATAACGATTGGACCCGAACCGATAACCAGTACGGAGTTAATGTCTTGGCGCTTTGGCATTAGTTGTTTCCTCCGGTGGTTGCCGAGTTGGCACGGTTCTTGGCGATTACCTCGGTGAGGCGGTCGAATAGGTAGCTGGAGTCGTGTGGGCCGGCGGCGGCCTCTGGGTGGTACTGAACGCTGAAGGCGGGAATGTCAAAGCACTCCAGACCCTCCACGCAGTTGTCGTTGAGGCTTACGTGGCTGACGCGAACCTTGCCGTAGCCGGCAGGCGAGTCAACGGTCTCGCCGTTTTCTCCGCCAGGGACGCGAACGGCGAAGCCGTGGTTGTGGGCGGTGACCTCAACTCGACCGGTGGCTCGATCGAGCACAGGCTGGTTGATTCCGCGGTGACCGAAGGTCAGCTTGTAGGTGTCAAAGCCCAGTGCACGACCCAGTAGCTGGTTGCCGAAGCAGATGCCGAAGAACGGAACCTTGTGGTCCAAGATCTGTCGAAGAACGGCAACCTGGCCATCCGATGCCTCTGGGTCTCCAGGGCCGTTCGAGAAGAACACTGCGTCCGGGTGATACTCAAGCAGGCTCTTGGCGTCGGTTTTGGCTGGGAAGACCTTTACCTCCAGGCCGCGGGCGGCCATGTGCTCGATGGTGGAACGCTTGATTCCCAGGTCGATGATTGCAACGCGGCCGAAGAACTCCCCCTCGTGAGGCACTGTGTAGGCCTCGGCGGTGGTCACGGTGTCGCTGAGTGACAGACCCTTCATCTGGGCGGCCGAGGTGACGCGGGCTAGCAGCTCATCGGTGCTTGCGGCTGCATCGGTGCCACTGAAGATACCGGCGCGCATGGAACCGGCGGTGCGCAGGTGGCGGGTCAGGGCACGAGTGTCAATGCCGGAGATGCCCACGATGCCGTAGTTCTCGAGCTCTGCCGGAAGGCTCTTCTCGGCACGGAAGTTACTGACCATGCGAGACGGATCACGAACCACGTAACCGGCAACCCAAACCTTGCTCGACTCCTCGTCACGCGCGTTCACACCGGTGTTGCCGATGTGTGGAGCGGTCTGAACCACGATTTGGCCAGCGTAGGAAGGGTCGGTGAGGGTCTCCTGGTAGCCGGTCATGCCGGTAGCGAAGACCAGCTCGCCGAGGGTGGTGCCGGTGGCGCCGTAGGCCTTGCCGTGGAAGACCTTTCCGTCCTCGAGGACGAGTACTGCCGGGTTAGTCATTCTTGGTCTCCTTGTGGTTCAAAATCTCGCTGAGTTTCTCAAAAAGCTGTTTGCGGGTTTCGGTGCTGGTGGCACGAAGGTAGGTGCTGAGGGCAAAGCCGTCCTGCTGCCAATCCAGCTGGATCAGGCCGTCTTTCTCTACCGAGCGGTCGATTGCCGCGCTGGTCTTGGACACGCCCTGAAGCTGTGCGAATGGAATGCCGATGGCACGCTCGCCGTTGCGCTCTAGCAGGACACCATCGTTGCTGACGGTGATCTTGCCAAAGCCGCGGGCTCCCAGACCGTGAGCACTGATGCGCTCCAGCGGCTGGTTCTGCACGGTGGTGGCAACGTACTGGACGTTGGTCCACTGGCGGCCGCCCGATGGGTGCTCCAGCCACTCCAGCGGAGCGCCGAACTGCGCCTCCTGGGAGTTGCTACGCGCGCGCCAAGCGCGGAAGGCGGCGATCACCAGGAACACAATGATTGCGGTGACCAGAATGGCCATTATTGGGTAGCGAGCGGGCATTAGGCACGACCGGTTTCTGCCAGCTGGCCGTTTGCCACGGTCTGGTAACCGCGGTAGATGGTGTGCGCCACGGCACCTGGAAGGGTGAGGCCGCGGTAAGGGTTGTTGTCGCTCTTGGAGTGACTGCCGTCAATCACGCGCTTTGCGGTTGGGTCGATCAGGGTGAGGTTGGCAACCGAACCGGCCGCAATCTCCTGCCCCTGCTCCCCCAGGCGGCCAATCTGTGCCGGGTTGTGGCTCAGCACCTGGGCCACGCGGCTCCAATCGCTCTTGCCGGAGTCAACCAAGACTTCCTGTGCCACCGATGCCGCAATCTCGAGCCCGAGCATGCCGAAGGCGGCTGCCTGCCACTCGCAGTCCTTGCTCTCGATCGGGTGCGGAGCGTGATCGGTGGCAATGATGTCGATGGTTCCATCAACCAGGGCGGCGCGCAACGCGAGTACGTCTTCCTGGGTGCGAAGTGGCGGGTTCACCTTGTAGACGGCGTCGTAGCTGCGGGCCAGCTCATCGGTGAGCAGAAGGTGGTGCGGGGTCACTTCGGCGGTCACGTTGATGCCCTTGGCCTTAGCCCAGCGAACAATCTCAACCGAACCGGCGGTTGACAGGTGGCAGATGTGAACGCGGCTGCCAACGTGCTCTGCGAGCAGAACATCGCGGGCGATGATGCTCTCCTCGGCAACTGCAGGCCATCCGGTGAGTCCGAGCTCGGCCGAGACCTTGCCCTCGTTCATCTGGGCACCCTCGGTCAGGCGAGGCTCCTGAGCGTGCTGAGCGATTACGCCGTCGAAGGCCTTCACGTACTCGAGCGCACGGCGCATCAGAACTGGGTCGGAAACACACTTGCCGTCGTCCGAGAAGACGCGGACGCGGGCCTTGGAACTTGCCATCGCACCGAGTTCAGCCAGCTGCTTGCCTTCGAGTCCAACGGTTACGGCACCCACAGGAACCACGTCAACGTAGCCGGCCTCAAGACCGAGGGTGCGAACCTGCTCCACCACGCCTGCGGTGTCCTGCACCGGGCTGGTGTTGGCCATCGCGTGTACGGCGGTGAAGCCACCCGCTGCCGCCGACTGGCTGCCGGTCAGGATGGTCTCCGAACCCTCGAAGCCAGGCTCGCGAAGGTGAGTGTGGAGGTCAACGAATCCAGGAAGCGCAACCAGGCCGGTGGCATCGATGACTGTGGCATCGGTGACGGTTAGGTTGGGTCCAACAGCGGTGATCTGCTCCCCCGCGATGGCGATGTCAGCGACGCTGCCGTTTGGCAGGGTGGCGTTCTTGATGATCAGGTTGGCCATCGGCTAGTTCCTCTCGGTGGCAAGCAAGGTGTAGAGCACGGCCATGCGAACGGAGACACCGTTCGAGACCTGCTCCAGAATGGTGGAGTTTGGTGAGTCGGCCGCGGTTGCGGTGATCTCGAGTCCGCGGTTCATTGGGCCCGGGTGCATCAGCAGCGCGCCAGGCTTGAGGGCTGCAAGACGCTCGCTGTTCATGCCCCAAACCCGAGAGTACTCGCGCTCGGACGGGAAGTAACTGGCGTTCATGCGTTCGCTCTGAATTCGAAGCATCATCACAGCATCCGGCTTGACCTCAGCCAGAGCGGCATCGAAGTCGTAGTGCAGCTTGGCCTTGATGTTGGAGGCATCCGCTGGGATCAGAGTTGGTGGAGCCACGAAGTGAACCTCGGCGCCCAGAGTGTTGAGCAGAATGGCGTTGCTTCGGGCCACACGGCTGTGCAGCACGTCACCGACGATGACCACCTTTAGGCCGTCCAATCCGCGACCGGCCGAGGAGCCAACCCCGTAGACGCGACGACGAATGGTGAATGCGTCAAGCAGAGCCTGGGTTGGGTGTTCGTGAGTTCCGTCACCGGCGTTCACGATGGCGCCATCGATCCAACCGCTCTGGGCCAGCTTCTGGGCGGCACCCGAGGCTCCGTGGCGGATGACCACGGCATCGGCTCCCATGGCCTCTAGAGTCTGGGCGGTGTCCTTCAGGCTCTCGCCCTTGGAGACGCTGGAACCCTTGGCGGCAAAGTTGATCACGTCGGCACTAAGGCGCTTCTCGGCTAGCTCGAAGCTGATGCGGGTGCGGGTGCTGTCCTCGAAGAACAGGTTGACCACGGTCTTGCCCTGCAGGGTAGGCAGCTTCTTGATGGCGCGCGCATTGACACCGGCCATCTCTTCGGCCACGTCCAGGATGCCAATCGCGGCATCGCGGCTGAGGTCGTTGGCGCTCAGTAGGTGCTTCAACTGGCTCATGACTCGATCACCACGCAGTTCTCTCCATCATTCTCAGACATCTGGACTCGGATGCGCTCCTCGCGCGAAGTCGGCAGGTTCTTGCCAACGAAGTCGGCTCGGATTGGCAGCTCGCGGTGTCCCCGGTCAACCAGAACCGCCAGCCTAACCACCGATGGGCGGCCGTGTGCGTTCAGGGCATCGAGGGAGGCGCGAATGGTGCGTCCGCTGTAAAGAACGTCGTCAACCAGAACCACTACCGCGCCGTCAATGCCGGCCGCCGGAATGTTGGTTTCGGTGACCGGACGGTTTGGGTGAAGGCTAAGGTCGTCTCGGTACATTGTTATGTCCAAACGGCCCACCGATGCGCTTGCGCTGAACTCGGGATAGTGGCGCTGGATCACCTTGGCGATTCGCTCCGCGAGCAGAACGCCGCGCGTAGGAATGCCTAGCAGAATGAGGTTTTTAGTGCCGTGGTTTGATTCCACGATCTCATGCGCGATGCGCGTGATGGCGCGATCTATGTCGTCGCCGGTAAGGACAGTGCGCGAGGCCATGTCAACTCCTTCTCCGCCTCACGGGACGGAAGTTAAAGGAACATTTCTCTAAATCTTACCAGCGGATAAGCGAAAACCCAGCGGCTTTCACCACTGGGTTTCTCACGTTTTTGCCTGATTTACTTGGCCTGGCGGGTGCTGGCAATCTTGCTCAGCAAACCGTTGATGAAGCCGCCGGAGTCATCGGTGGAGAACTCCTTGGCGATCTCAACTGCCTCGTTGATGGCTACGCCGTTTGGAACTTCTGGGTTGAACAGAATCTCCCAGAGGGCACAGCGCAAGATGGCGCGGTCGAGGGTTGGCATGCGGTCGATGGACCAGTCCTGCGAGTAGGTCTCGATGAGGTCATCGATTTCCTCGTAGTGCTCCACCACACCGGCAACGATCTCCTCGGCATAGCCGAAGATCTCGTTCTGGTTTTGGCGGTCTTCCATCTGCTTCTGAGTTGCCTGCAGGAGCTCTGCAGGGTTCTCTTTGCGGATGTCAGACGCGAATACTGCGTCGACGGCTCGCTTGCGAGCCTTAGTGCGGGCGCTCAATCTAGTGTCTGTTAGACCCTAGTCAGAGACTAGAGACGACCCAGGTAGTCACCGGTGCGGGTGTCAACCTTCACCTTGGTGCCCTGCTCAACGAACAGTGGAACCTGGATGGTGCGGCCGGTCTCCAGGGTGGCAGGCTTGGTGCCGCCGGTGGAGCGGTCGCCCTGTAGGCCAGGCTCGGTGAAGGTGATTTCCAGAACCACCGATGCTGGAAGCTCAACGTAGAGAGCCTCGCCCTCGTTGAGAGCAACCACAGCGTTCTGGTTCTCGAGCATGAAGTCGGCTGCGTCGCCGACAGTTGCTGCCGAGAGGGTCATCTGGTCGTAGGTGTCGAGGTCCATGAACACAAAGCCCTCGCCATCGTTGTAGAGGAACTGCATCTCACGCTTGTCAACCGATGCGGTCTCTACCTTGACGCCGGCGTTGAAGGTCTTGTCAACGACCTTGCCCGACATAACGTTCTTCAGCTTGGTGCGAACGAAGGCTGGGCCCTTGCCTGGCTTTACGTGCTGGAACTCGACTACGGTCCAGAGCTGGCCGTCGATGTTGAGAACCATGCCGTTCTTGAGGTCGTTTGAAGTTGCCATGATGCTACTCACTCATTTCGTAGAGGTTTGCCGCCGATAGGCATCGGGGCATAAAAAATCTGGCGCTAAGACCAGTTGTTAACCAGTTTAGCGGGCTAGCTGGCTGATGGCTAGGAGGTAGGAGTCAACGCCGAAGCCCGCAATCACGCCGGTGGCAACGCCCGAGACTACCGACTTGTGGCGGAACTCTTCGCGGGTGTGCGGGTTGGAGATGTGCACCTCGATGAGGCGGCTACCGCTCTTGGTGACCATGGCGCAGGCATCGCGCAGAGCGTAGCTGTAGTGAGTGAAGGCCGCTGGGTTCAGCACAACATCTGCACCGCGGTCTACTGCCTCGTGCAGCCAGTGGATTAGTTCCGACTCGCTGTCGGTCTGGCGAACCTCTGGGATGAGACCCAGGGTGTGGGCCTGCTCCTTGCACTTGGCCTCGAGGCCGGCGTAGTCGGTGTTGCCGTAGATGTCGGGCTCGCGCGAGCCAAGTCGACCCAGGTTTGGGCCGCTGAGAATGAAGACGAGAGCCATGGTTTTAGGTTACTCGCAAATCTCCATGTAGCTGGCGTGGAGCAGCTCCGGCGCAGGTGCGGTCATGATGGTTGGCTTGCCAATGGCGTCCAGGACCACGAAACGAAGCTGACCGGCACGACTTTTCTTGTCGCGCTGCATGGTGGCCAGCAGCTGTTCCCAACGGTCGGCGCGGTAGGTGGTTGGCAGCCCAAGCAACTTGAAGACGCTTCGATGACGCTCCACGTCGGTATCGCTAAGGCGGCCGGCAAGGCGGGCAAGCTCGGCAACAAACATCTGACCGATTGCGATTGCCGCACCGTGGCGCCAGCGGTACTGCTCGGCGTGCTCGATGGCGTGGCCCAGGGTGTGTCCGTAGTTGAGAATCTCGCGCAGGCCGGACTCCTT
>JAGWUG010000220.1 GCA_028868555.1 Actinomycetales bacterium
CGGCCAGGTTGTGGCTGTGCGAGAGCCGGACGTTGTATTCGCCGGATCCGATGCGGTGCTGCCCGATCACGAGCTCGCGCCACTGACCATCGGTGCTCGGAAACTCCGTGCCACGGTTGACGTACTGGTCATAGGACTGGTTCTGGTTGCCGTCATAGAACAGGAAACCGCCAACCAGAAGGCGAGCGTTGCGGTCGGCCTTGCTGCGGTACCGCACTGATACCTCCCAGTCGCGCTCGGGTCCAACCTGGAGCAGAGCGCTAAGGCCGTATTCCTGTTGGGTGAGTCCGGTAACGTAACCGGCTCCGGTGGAACCATCCGGGTTCTTACCTAAGTGGCTTGGGTCACTTGCCACGATGCTGGTGCCGTGTAGCCCACCACCAGCAAGCGGGGCGGCGGCTGCATCCAGGACAATCTCCCACTGCTCGCCGTCAACCACCGAGTAGCCTCGGGTTGACGGGTGCGGGTTGATTACGGCGATGCTGCCATCGGAGTTGTAGAAGAGCTGGTCCATCATGAGACTGCGAGCGGTGGCGGTTCCAGATACCCAGCCCGAGTGATAGAAGGCGAGCCACTGACCGCGGAACTCAACCACGGAGCCGTGAATGGTGCCGGAGTTGCCCGGATAGTCACCGATGAAAACGCCGAGGTCGCGATACGGACCGAGCGGGTTGTCGGCTACCGCATGGCACATGCGCTGCGGCCAAACTTCGCCGTCCAGCGCCGGGTAGGTGAGGTAGTAGCGACCCTGATACTTGTGCAGGAATGGGCCCTCATAGCCGCCGACCTGCTCGGAGATGTTGCGCACGGTTTCGGTCTTGATACTCCGCAGGTCGGCGTTGAGTTCGCCAAGCATGATGGAGCCTCGAGCACCCCAGACGAGGTATGGCGTGCCGTCGTCATCGATGAAGAATGCCGGATCCTGACCCCACTCCACACCCTCGATTGGCCCGAGGTCGGTGAACGGACCTTCAGGGCGATCCGAGACGGCGAGTCCGGTTCGGAAGGTGCTGGTCTCTCGCTCGATTGCGCAGAAGGTCAGGTAGTACTTGCCTTGATAGAAGTTGCAGTCGATGGCCCACATGTGGCTGATGGCCCACTCCACCTGACTCAGGTGCAGCACGCGGCCATGGTCGGTCCAGTGGTTTAGGTCATCGGTGCTGAGCACGTGGTAACCGACCATGCTGTCGTAGCTATTGGTGTACGGCTCATCATAGGAAACGTATAGGTAAAGGCGATCGTTGAAAACGTGCGCCGAGGGATCGGCGGCAAAGATGGTGTTGTTGATAAGGCTGGACAAGGTTTTACCTATCGGTTTAGCAGGGTGGGATTGCTGCGAACGTAGAGCGGAAGTGACATGAAGTCGTGAGTCTCGGTTCGCCAGCCGCCACCCGCAACCGCCTCGCCGGTGAAGTAGTTGGTCCAGGTGCCAGCCGGCAGATAGAACTCAACCTCACCCGTTGCGGAGAAGACGGGCGCAACTAGTAGGTCGGGGCCGAGCATGTACTGGCCGTCAACAAACCAGGCGGTTCGATCTTCAGGGAATTCCAACAGCATTGGTCGCATCATCGGTGTGCCAAGTTCATGCGCCTGCTTGGCTGTTCCCATCAGGTAGGGCATGAGCTCTTGTTTCAGCTTGGCAAAGTGACGGGTGACGTCAACCGCCTCTTCGTCGAAGGCCCAGGGCACACGGACCGACTCGTTGCCGTGCAGGCGGCTGTGCGAGGAGAGCAGACCGAAGGCAACCCAGCGCTTGAAAACGCTCGGGTCTGGCGAACCCTCAAAGCCACCGATGTCGTGACTCCAGTAACCGAAGCCACTCAGGCCCAGGCTTAGACCGCCGCGAAGACTCTCGGCCATTGACTCGAAGCTCGAGGTGTTGTCGCCACCCCAGTGCACCGGCATTGACTGACCGCCGACTGCCGCCGAACGCGCGAAAACGATTGCGTCGTCGCCCTTGACCTCCTGCAGCAGCTCCCAGACAGTCTGGTTGTAGAGCTGGGTGTATAGGTTGTGCATCTGCTCCGGGTCGGAGCCGTCGTGGTAGACCACGTCGAGAGGAATGCGCTCGCCGAAGTCGGTCTTGAAGCAGTCCACACCCATTTCCAGCAGCGGCCGCAGCTTGGATTGGAACCAGGCGCGGGCATCGGGGTTTGTGAAGTCAACGATGGCGTTGCCGGCCTGCCAGAGGTCCCACTGCCAGACGCTGCCGGCAGAGCCACCCGGTCCGTCGTTTCGGCGAAGCAGGTAGCCCAGGTTCTTGGCCTCGTCAAATAGCGGTGAAGCCTGACCG
>JAGWUG010000221.1 GCA_028868555.1 Actinomycetales bacterium
CGGTTTGGCTTGGCTTCCGCGATGCGAGACCAACCAACGAAGGAACGAGCCCAATAGCGCTGCTGCGCCTCAAACGAACCCATGAAACGATCGAAGGTCATTGGGTGCTGGTGGGTGCGTCCGGCGCCACGGTAATCGGGAATGCCGGAATCGGTGCTCAAACCCGCACCCGTGAGAACCGCCAACTTTAGGCCGGCCAGTTTTTCGCGGGCGTAATCGATCCCGTACTGAGCCGCGGCGGAAATGCCGAGGTCAGCGGAGTCGAGGGGGTTCATGCCCCAATTTTACGCTCTAGGAGGCAAGCACCGGCTCAGCCACAACGGCGTTCTTGCGGGCCTTCATGCGGGCAACGTCAAACTCGCGCTTGCCAAAGGCCAGCACAGCGAAGTACACCGGCTGAAGCAAGGCCCACAGGGTGACCATGCCGTTAGGCGAGTAGCCAAAGCCCTTGGCAACGCGGTAAACCGCAATCCACAGCACGATGCTGAACACCAGCGCACCGATGCTTCCCAGCATGGATCCCAGGTTGTCGGCCATGGAACCGGTGATGATGTCCTGAGAGTTCGCCATGCTCACCAGCTGCTCAGGGGTCTGGGTGGCGAGCAGGTGCAGGGTGTCGGCAACCGAGATGTACGACTCAACCGCATCCCAGATGAAGAATGCTCCAAGCAGACTCCACCAAGCCGACATGCCGGCGGTGGTCAGCAGGCGGGCGTTGCCGTAGATGGGAACCCAGGCGTGCCAGCCAGAACCACCCAAACGGCGGTAGAGAACAGCGGTAAATGAACTGTTGAGGATGTAGAACAAGGTGGCAACGCCAACCATGCCAGCCTCAACCCAAAACACCAGATGAGTGTCGATAATCATGTTTCCCCTAAGCCTGACGGTAAATCTGCGGTATCTGTCAGGGTATGGGGCGCCACCGATGCAGCTAGTCGGAACAGGCGGCTAACCGAAGATGGAGGCAAAGCCAGCCATCAACTACGCGAGGTCAAACTCCAGCTCGAAATTGTTGCCTGAGTTCTCAATGACGACTTCGCTACCCTGAGCCGACTCGGCGCCAATCAGAGTGATGCGGAAGCGACTGCGAGCGAACTCGGCGAAGCCTTCGCCGCTGGTTTTGCCAACCAGCTTCAGCTTTGACCCCGAACGGGTAAGAGTCAGCTCGGTGCTCAGCAACTTGCCATCGAGCGCGCTAAAAGTCAGGCCGTCGTCTTCCTGGAGATGTGAAGTCCAGCTGCCATCGGCTGCCGGAACAAACACACGGAGCTCAATCTCGGCAGGGTAGTAGTCTGCGGTGCTCTTCGGCACCTCGCTCCACATCGGAATCACCGATCCGGCCTTCACATACAGCGGAATGCGACTCAGCGGGGCATCGGAGCGGATGTGCTCACCCTTGCTGACCTGAAGTTCACCGCTGTGCCAGTCAATCCACTCACCGGCAGGCAGGTAGACGCTTCGAACGCGCGCGTCCTTCTCAAACACCGGAGCCACGAGCAGCTGCGAACCCAGCAGGTACTGGTCGTCTAGGTCGTGGGTCTCGGAATCGTGCTGGTAGTCAAACACCAGCGGGCGTTGGATTGGCTCACCGGTCTGGCTGGCCGCCACGAATGAGGAGTAGAGGTAAGGCATCAGGCGGTAGCGCAGCTGAATGGCCTCGCGCGCGATGTCCAGCACTTCCTCGCCCCAGGCGAATGCGTACTGACCCAGCTGGTTGGTCTGGTTGTGGTTGCGGGCAAACGGCGTGAGCGCGCCGGCCTGAATCCAGCGAGCGAAGAGCTCGGCGTTTGAGTTCTCGGCAAAGCCACCGATGTCGGCACCCACGAAAGACTGACCGGAGATGCTGAGGCCGGTGCCCATCGGAATCTGAAGCCAGAGGTGATCCCAGCGGCTCATGTTGTCGCCCATCCAGTTGGCGGCGTAGCGCTGAATTCCGGCCGAACCGGCACGAGACAGGATGAAGGTGCGCAGGTCAGGCATGGCCTTCTTCAGGCCCTGCTCGGTGCCCATAGCCATGAGCATGGCGTAGGAGTTGTGGTAGCGCTCGTGACTGAACTCACCCTTGCCAAAGCGCATTGTCTTCTCGGAAATGCCGCCGGTTGCTGGCTCGTTCATGTCGTTCCAGATGCCGGCGATGCCACTGCGCACGTGCTCGGCATTCAGGTCACCCCACCACTCGCGGGCATCAGGGTTCACAAAGTCAGGGAAGGCGGTGTTGCCCGGCCAGACCTGACCAATGTAGATGTCGCCACCCTCGGTGAGGCAGAAGACCTCGCGCTCCAGAC
>JAGWUG010000222.1 GCA_028868555.1 Actinomycetales bacterium
CGAGGAATCCGATGGCCTGGCAGCACTGGATGCCATCGACGAACTCGCTGTGGACGTTCTCTTGGTGGACAATCGACTTCGCTCACTCAGTGGCTCGGAGTTGATTCGCAAGTTTCTGCGACGCAATGTGGGTTCGGAAGCCAAGCTGCCAGCCTTCGTTCTGACCGGTCCGTTTTCGTCTGGCCCGATGGCGCTGGAGGCAATCCGCTGCGGCGCGAACGACATGGTCAGCGAGGAAGAATCCGCAGACGAACTGCTGGCCGCGGTTCGCGAGGCGGGCTCGCTCGATCACCGGGTAGATTTCGGAATGCTCAGTGATTTCTTCTGGGAACAAGACGTGCCGCACGGCGGCAACCAGCGCTGGCTGCTGCGCCTGAACAACCTAGAGGCCGAAGAGCAGCAGGTTTTGGACGCACTGCAGGCGGGATTTGAAGACACCGAGTTGGAGCAGCACACCGGACTGCCACACACCAGGGTTCGCTGGGTGCTTGATAGCCTGCAGAAGCGCCTTGGACTGGCTACCAGGTCCCAGTTGGCGCTTGCCCTCTACGAGGCTGGTCTACTTCCCGAGCCAGAATCGGCTTAGGTCTAGCCCTCTAGCTTGTCTTTGCCTGGCAGCCAGGTAAGTCCCGGCTTGCCCCAGTTGTTCTTCATCACGATTTTCTTTGCGTCAGACGCGTGTGGCTCGGCTAGGCGGTCTACGTAAAGCTTTCCGTCTAGGTGATCGAACTCATGCTGGAAGATTCGTGCCAGCCATCCAGTGGCCTCAATCGAAATAGGCTGCTGCTTCAAGTCGACTCCGGTTAGTTTCACCCAGTCGGCACGCTTCAGCGGGAATCGCTCACCTGGAACGCTCAGGCAGCCTTCCTGCTCGGTGTCCCAATCGGCATCACCGGTCTCAATCGGACCCAGTTCCAGGACCGGGTTGATTACTTCGCCGCGAACCGGATTTCCGGCCTCGTCCTCATAGTCGTAGACGAAGACTCGAAGGCCAACTCCCACCTGGGTGGCCGCCAGGCCAACGCCGGGCGCCTTGTCCATGGTCACGTACATGTCGGCAACCAGTTCACTCAGCTCGGCATCGAACTCGGTGACTTCGGTGGCGCGGTTGTGGAGGACCGGCTCACCGGTAATGCAAATAGGTCTAACAGGCATTACCCAAATCTACCGAAAAGATGCTCCAAAGCGCCTCAGCGGCCTACTGACGGTAGGCTTGAACGGTAACTTTCTGAAAGAAAAATGCGACTCTTTACTGGACTTGACCTCCGCTACTTGGCAGTGCTTTTGGCGCTTGTCGGCGCGGTGGCACTTGCATTCGGTGCCCAGTGGCAAAACGATGCCGTGGGCGACCAGCAGGGCAAGGGCGGCAAGACTCAGGGCTCGCTGGGTCTGCGCCAGATGCTAGAGCTGGTGAAGCGTCCCAAGTGGCTTGTTGGCACCGGCCTGCTGGGCCTGGCAGTGGTCTTCCAGATCGCCGCGCTCTCGCTGGCTCCACTGATTGTGGTCCAGCCACTCGGCGCCATCGCGCTGGTCGTCACGTCGGTGCTTAATGCCCGCATCAGCAAGACCAAGCTGAACCGCGTCACGATTATCGCCATCGCACTATGCATCGTCGGCGTTGGTGGATTCGTGACCACGGCGTCTACTATTGCCCACGAATACGTCCTCACCGACGGTCAAATGTGGCAGGTGCTGTCCATTCTGGCGGTCATTTTGGTCGCGCTGATCTCGGTGGCCGTTCGCAAGGCCAAGAACGGTAAGGCAATCTACTTTGTGGTTGGCGCCGGCATCCTCTACGGTTTCGTTGCTACCCTGACCAAGGTTGTGATCCAGCGCATCTACCAGGGCCAGTTCGAATGGCTGACCGTGCTGTGTCTGGTGGTTCTGGGTGTGGCGGTTAGCCTCGGTGGCTGGTTCGTTCAGAGTGCGTATGCCTCTGGCCCGCCGGATCTGGTCATTGCTGGCCTAACCGTGGTCGACCCAATGGTGGCCGTTCTGATTGCCGGAACCATTCTCGGTGAGGCGCATACCGCCAACCCCCTTACCATCGTGCTGTTCGTGCTCTGCGGCGGCACCGCCATCGTCGGTGTGCTGCTGCTGAGTCAGTTCCACCCTCAGGTGCTGTTGGCAAAGCGACGTGCGGCCGTATGGGCCAAACGCCGCAAGCTCTAGCAGTAAAATTCAAGGGTTAGCGCCCTGAAACAGGAGTTCCTTGATGTCAAACGCCAGTGCCAACTCGGCAAGCCATGGCTTCGACCCAGCGAACCTAAATACGCAGTCGATC
>JAGWUG010000223.1 GCA_028868555.1 Actinomycetales bacterium
GCGGGTGCCGATGGCGAGTTGCCTCCGGAACCAAGCGACCTGCCAGAGCCACCGGAAGACCTCGGTTTTTAGGGGTTTTTGGGAGTTTGAGCTTCTAGATTTTTCTAGAGCGCAGCGGCAGGGGTGTGGTACCCGCGCTGGTGGTAGAGCAGGGCAGGGTTTTCTTCGCCAACGCCGCCGGCAACTACATCGGCAATAACCACTGCGTTGTTTTCCACATTGATCACCTGACGAATCTTTGCAACCAAGGCGCTAGTGGCATCGGTGAAGACCGGAACATTGTGCGGGCCGCGAACCCAGTCGTTCTGAACGAAACGCTTGGTGTGATCCGCAGCCATTCGCTGAGCCAATTCGAGGTTGCGCTCGCCCAGGGTGTGGATGGCGATGTACTCGGCCTTGGAGATTGCATCCCAGCTGGAGGCGCCGCAGGCGACCGAGAACATGACCAGCGGCGGGTTTGCGCCCAGCGAGGTCATGGATGTGGCGGTGAAGCCCACTGGGTTACCGGCAGGGTCGCTGCAGGTAATCACAGAGACGCCGGAGGCGTGGCGACGGAAGGTTGCCAACAGGGCATCGGTGGGGGATTGGGTGGTGTTGAATTCAAGCATTTTGTTTCTCCGATGCCTAGGTTACTGCAGAGCGTAAAATTGACTTACTCCCAGGAAGGCCAATCTTGACCAACCCAGCCATTCGCACTCTCGACCTAACGGCCGGTTTTAATAACCAGCAGGTCAACACTCTTGTTCCGCGCGCCTCCATTGATGTGGACATCGCGCTGGAATCGGTGCGGCCGCTCATTGCCGATGTAGCCGAGCGCGGAGTGGATGCCGTGGTTGAGGTCACCATTGCCCGCGACGGAGTTGACCCTAACCCGCTGCGAGTAACCCAGGCTGAGATTGACGCCGCAGTTGCCGCCTTGGAGCCTGAGCTGCGTCGCGCAATCGAGGAGTCGATCGCCCGCGTCCGCAAGGTCTCACAGGCTAATCTGCCGGCAGACACCACTGTTGAGTTGGCTGCCGATGCTCGCGTTCACCAGCGCTGGCAGCCGGTGGATTCGGTTGGACTTTACGTCCCTGGTGGTAAGGCTGTTTACCCGTCGAGCGTGATCATGAACGTGGTGCCCGCACAGGTGGCCAAGGTTCCGCGCCTCGCGATTGCCTCGCCGGCTCAGAAAGACTTTGCCGGCCGCCCACACCCAACCGTGCTTGCCACCGCTGGACTCCTCGGCGTGACCGAGATCTATTCGATGGGTGGCCCGGCAGCGGTTGCTGCTTTCGCCTATGGCCTGCTCAAGATCGACATGGCACCGGTTCAGTTGGTCACCGGGCCAGGCAACATCTACGTGACCGCCGCCAAGCGTGCTCTGCGCGGCCGCATCGGAATCGATAGCGAGGCAGGGACCACCGAGATTCTGGTGCTGGCCGATGCCTCTGCCGATCCGCGACTTATCGCCTATGACCTGGTGAGCCAGGCCGAGCATGACGAGGCGGCAGCATCAGTGCTGGTAACCGACAGTGCCGGGCTTGGAGCTGCGGTAGCGGCAGTACTCCCGGAGTTGATTGCGGCCACCCACCACAGCGCCCGCGTGGCCACCGCACTCGCAGGCCAGCAGTCCGCCATTGTGGTTACCGCCAACTGGGAAGACGCAATCCGCTTCACCAACGAGTACGCCACCGAGCACCTGGAGATTCACTCCACAGATGACCGCGGCACCCTGGCTCAGATTTCAAATGCTGGGGCCATCTTCCTCGGCAAGTACTCTCCGGTTAGCCTCGGCGACTACATGGCCGGTTCCAGCCACGTGCTTCCAACCGGACAGCAGGCCAAGTTTGGTTCCGGTCTGGGAGTTCACTCCTTCCTACGGGTGCAGCAGATCATCGACTACGGCCGCGAGGGCCTGGCTCCAATTGCCGCCCTGGTTGACGGCTTTGCCAAGGCCGAGGGGCTTCCCGCGCACGGTGAGGCAATCACGGCACGCTTCGCCTAAACACTAGATGTAGGGGCTGGACAAACTATCAGCCACTAGATATAGTTATTTCAAGCTGCGAATTAGATTCACTGAGCACCCAAGGAGCTGCGATGCACTGTCCGTTCTGTCGCCACCCAGACTCGCGCGTGATGGACTCACGCACCACCGAAGATGGCTCCGCAATTCGTCGACGTCGGCAGTGCCCCGAGTGTGGCGCCCGTTTCTCCACCACCGAGACCGCATCGCTCACAGTCATCAAGCGCAGCGGTGTGATTGAGCCATTCAGCCGCGAGAAGATTGTCAGCGGCGTAC
>JAGWUG010000224.1 GCA_028868555.1 Actinomycetales bacterium
CTTCGCCTCGACCACCCGTTCTTCGGTCAGTTTGGCGCACTCACCAGCAAGGCCTTCGGCGATGGTCGCGTCAGCTTCCTGGCCACCTATCCGGACCAGCAACTTTCCAACTGGCTCGGCGGCTACCTGGCCGACTCGCTGCCAGTCATCGACTCTCCATTCAGCGAGAGTGAATCAGTAGTGGTCAACCGTGCCACCACCGAGGACGACCGCGAGGTCTACTTCGTCTTCAACTGGAGTTGGGAGAAGGCATCGGTGCGGGTCTTGAATGCTGCCACCGATGTTGAAACCGGCGAGGCGATTGAAGCCGGACAGAGTTTTGAATTGGGCGCCTGGGGCGTCCGCGTACTAGTGGAGGAGCGCGCATGAGCGAGCAGTACACAATCGGCGTTGACTACGGAACCCTGAGCGGCCGTGCCGTGGTGGTTCGGGTCTCCGATGGCGCCGAACTTGGCACAGGAGTATTCGAGTACCCGAATGCCGTGATGGACACCGTTCTGAACTCCACCGGGGCAAAGCTGGGTGCCGACTGGGCGCTGCAGAATCCGAACGACTACGTTGATGTGCTCAAGAATGCCGTTCCAGCCGCCGTGAAGGCAGCCGGCATCGACCCTGCCGCAGTCATTGGAATCGGCACCGACTTCACCGCCTGCACCATGGTGCCGACCCTGAATGACGGAACGCCGCTGAGCAACCTGCCCGAGTTTGCCGGCAACCCGCACGCCTACGTGAAGCTCTGGAAGCACCATGCGGCTCAGCCCCACGCCGACCGCATCAACGAGCTGGCGCGCGTTCGCGGCGAGAAGTGGCTGCCGCGCTACGGCGGACAGATCTCCAGCGAGTGGGAGTTGGCCAAGGGGCTGCAGGTATTTGAGGAGGCGCCCGAGGTTTACAACCGCATGGAGCGCTGGGTTGAGGCTGCCGACTGGATCATCTGGCAGCTCTGCGGCAAATACGTGCGCAACGCCTGCACCGCCGGCTACAAGGGCAACCTGCAGGATGGCGAGTATCCGTCGAACGAATTCTTCGAGGCGCTTTCGCCCGGTTTTGGCAGCTTCATCGATGACAAGGTTCGTCACGAGATCGGCCAGCTCGGTGCCGCCGCGGGTCGCCTTACCGCCGAGGCTGCGGCCTGGACCGGGCTGCCGGAGGGCATCGTTGTGGCGGTTGGAAATGTGGACGCCCACGTGACCGCACCAGCCGCTCAGGCCACCCAGCCGGGCCAGATGGTTGCCATCATGGGCACCTCAACCTGTCACGTCATGAACGGCTCCATCCTCACCGAAGTGCCTGGCATGTGTGGCGTGGTTGACGGCGGAATTGTCAGCGGTCTATACGGCTATGAAGCCGGGCAGAGTGGTGTTGGTGACATCTTCGCCTGGTACGTGAACAACCAAGTTCCGGGCAGCTACTTCACCGATGCCGCTGCCGCCGGAAAGAGCATCCACCAATACCTGACCGACCTCGCCGCCACGGAACGCGTGGGGGAGCATGGTCTGCTGGCCTTGGACTGGCACAGCGGAAACCGCTCGGTGTTGGTTGACCACGAGCTATCCGGATTGGTCATTGGCGCCACCTTGACTACCCGTCCGGAGCAGGTCTACCGCGCACTGCTGGAGGCCACCGCCTTCGGCACTCGCAAGATCGTGGAGACCTTCCAGGAGTCTGGAGTTCCGGTCACCGAGTTCATCGTGGCGGGTGGTCTGCTCAAGAACCAGTTCCTGATGCAGCTCTACTCGGACGTCACCCGTCTGCCACTGAGCACCATCGCGAGCGAGCAGGGTCCGGCTCTGGGTTCGGCCATTCACGCGGCGGTTGCCGCCGGTGCCTACGCCGACATTCGCGAGGCAGCCGAGGCCATGGGTAAGTCCAACCGCGGTGTGTACCAGCCAAACGAGGAACGCGCTCGCGCCTACGACCTGCTCTACGCCGAGTACTCCCGCCTGCACGACTACCTTGGCCGTGGCGAGAACAACGTGATGAAGCGCCTCAAGGCGATTCGTCGCGGGGATGCTGTGCTGCCTGCCGATGCATCTGTGTCTGCCGCTGCCAAACCTACTGCCGGCACCGACCGGGCAGCCATCATCGCGGCCAGCCGCAAGCGCGTGGCCGATCTCCACCAGGAGCTGGTGAAGTACAACCTGGTGGTCTGGACCGGTGGCAACGTCTCGGAGCGCATCCGGTTCACCGATGGCTCACCAGACCTCTTTGCCATCAAGCCATCCGGCGTCAGCTACGAGGATCTCAAGGCCGAAGACATCGTGATCTGCGACCT
>JAGWUG010000014.1 GCA_028868555.1 Actinomycetales bacterium
TGGAGCGAAGAGGCTCAGCGCCTTGGCAACTTCCTCAACACCCTCGCGAACCGCAGGGTCCGAACCGCCAACACCGGTGTCGATTGCCTTGCGCAGAACGTTTACGAGCTCCATTGCCTTGGCAACACCAACGTTGAACTTGAAGGTCTCAATGCTGGTTGCGAAATCGCGCAGGAAGAGGTGGGTGGCCTTACGAACGGCCTTGTCGCCTCCTGAGAAGTCCACTCCAACTGGGCTCGAGACATCATTTGCCAGACGCCAGGCGCGAGCTAGGAAGCGGGCCGAGCCGGCTGGGCTAACGTCGGCCCAGTCGATGTCGTCCTCAGGTGGACCAGCAAAGGCCATGGTGAGGCGAATCGCGTCAACGCCGTGCTCATCCAGCTGATCGCTGAGGCGCACCAGGTTGCCACGGGACTTGCTCATTGCCGAACCACCCATGAGAACCATTCCCTGGTTCAGGAGGCGGGTGAAAGGCTCGTCGAAGTCGAGGTAACCCAGGTCGTGCAGGACCTTGGTGAAGAAGCGGGCGTAGAGCAGGTGAAGTATGGCGTGGGTAACTCCACCCACGTACTGGTCAACCGGAGCCCAGCGCTTGGCTTCCTCTACGTCGAAGGCAACCTCGGTGCTGTTAGGCGAGAGGAAGCGCAGGAAGTACCAGGACGAGTCCACGAAGGTATCCATGGTGTCGGTGTCGCGCTTTGCGGCGCCGCCACACTTTGGACAGTGCACGTTCACCCAGTCCGAAGCGGCACCAAGTGGAGAGGTGCCCTTTGGCGAGAGGTCGAGACCCTCGGCCGATGGCAGCTCGACCGGCAGCTGGTCGGCAGGAACTGGAACTTCACCACATTTGTCGCAGTGGACGATTGGAATTGGGGTACCCCAGTAGCGCTGACGGCTGATCAGCCAGTCGCGCAGGCGGAAGTTCTTGGCGGCCTTGCCAGTGCCGCGCTGCTCTAGAACCTCGGTCATCTTGGCGATTGCCTCGGCCTTGTTGAGTCCGTTCAGCTCGCCGCTGTTCACCAGAACACCATCGCCGGTAGTCGCGAAGCCAAGCTCGTTTGGGTCGCCCTCGCCGGTGTCAACCACCATGCGAATTGGAAGGTCAAAGGTGCGGGCAAAGTCCCAGTCGCGCTGGTCGTGTGCCGGAACCGCCATGATGGCGCCGTGACCGTAGTCAGCCAGCACGTAGTCGGCTGCCCAGATCTGAATGCGCTCACCATTGACCGGGTTGATTGCGTATCGGCCGGTGAAGATACCGGTCTTCTCGCGGTCGGTGCTAAGGCGCTCGATGTCGTTCGACTGCTTCACCTGGTCAAGGTAGTTTGCGAACTCGGCCTGAATCTCGTCGCTGCTTCCGGCCACCAGCTCGGCGGCCAGCGGGGCATCGGCGGCTACCACCATGAAGGTGGCTCCGTGCAGGGTGTCCGGACGGGTGGTGTAGACGTTCACCGGCTCCGAGCGGCCCTCAATCACGAACTCAACGTCGGCTCCGTAGGAACGGCCAATCCAGTTGCGCTGCATGCTGAGCACCTTGGATGGCCAGTTGCCTTCGAGGGTGTCGAGGTCATCCAGCAGGCGGTCTGCATACTCGGTTACCTTGAAGAACCACTGGGTTAGAGCCTTCTTGGTGACCACGCTGTCGCAACGCTCACACAGGCCGCCAACTACCTGCTCATTGGCAAGTACGGTCTGGCAGGAGGGGCACCAGTTGACCATCGAGTTTTTGCGGTAGGCAAGACCCTTGTTGTAGAACTCGAGGAACAACCACTGGTTCCAGCGGTAGTAAATGGGGTCGCAGGTGCGGATGACGCGGTCCCAGTCGAAGGAGCAGGCGTAGCGACGCATCGAGGTGCGCTGCTGCTCGATGTTGTCGTAGGTCCAGCCGCGCGGATCCAGGCCGCGCTTGATGGCTGCGTTCTCGGCAGGAAGACCAAAGGCGTCCCAGCCGATCGGGTGCATCACATTGAAACCGCGCTGAGCCCAGTAGCGAGCGATCACGTCACCGAGTGCGTAGGCCTCGGCGTGACCCATGTGCAGGTCGCCCGATGGGTAAGGGAACATGTCGAGAACGTACTTGGTAGGGCGGGTGTCGCCCGGCTTGCCAGATGCAAACGGACGCAGCTCATCCCAAACCGGTAGCCATCGGTCCTGAATGGCACCGATGTCGTAGACGTTCTCTTCAGCCTGAGAATTGCTCATTTACTCACTTGTTTCTGGTTTTCCCACCGCTCTGGGTGGGTGGGTGATTGCACCAAGAAGTGGCGGCAACCTTACTTCTATAAGGTTACCAATCAACTACCGCCAGGGGCTTTCAAGCGCTATGGCTGCTAGCAGTGACTTGGCCTTCAGTTCGGTCTCATCAAGCTCGGCTGCAGCCTCGCTGTCAATGGTGATTCCGCCTCCAACACCGATGCTCACCCGCTCCCCCTCGAAGACCAGACTGCGAATCACCATTCCTAGATCCGCACTGCCATCGGTGCCAAAATAGCCAGCCACACCCGAGTAGATGCCTCGCGGGGTCTGCTCGAGTTCAGAAATCAGTTGCATGGCCCGAATCTTAGGAGCACCGGTCATGGAACCACCCGGGAACACCGCCCGCATGATCTCTTCAGCGGTCACTCCGGCGCGGACCCGTCCGGTCACTGTTGAAACTAGCTGGTGCACGGTTGGGTGCGGCTCAACGTTGAACAGCTCGGTAACCTCCACCGACGCCGGTTCCGCGATGCGCGCCAAATCGTTTCGCATTAGGTCCACAATCATCAGGTTCTCGGCGCGTTCCTTCTGGTTGCCTTCCAACTCCGATGCGGTTGCCGCGTCCTGGATTGGGTTCTCGGACCGTGGCCTAGTTCCCTTGATTGGCCTGGTGCTGATTGCGCCATCCGCACTAAGCGAGATGAACTGCTCGGGGCTCACCGAGACCAGAGCGGTCTCCCCCTGCTTGATGTAGCAGGCGTAGGGCGCCGGGTTCGCCTCGCGCAGCCGAAGGAACACCTCGAGCGGATCCGCGTTGTGGCTGGCACGCACCTGATTGGTGAGGCAGATCTGATAGACATCTCCGGCGGCAATGTGGGCCCTGGCTCGCTCCACAAGTTGCAAGTACTCGGCAGGCGAATGTGCCAGCTTCTCCAACTTGGAGGGGGTGGTAAGGCGATGGGTGCCGAGGTAGCCAATCCGACGACCACCGCTGAGGCCGAGCCGGATGAAACCGCCCTTTAGCCATTCCTCGAAGTGCTCATCGTCTCTGAATTCTCCGATTGCCCAGACCGCACGCGCATCGTGGTCGAAAACCAACGCCTCGCGAGCATCAATCCAGCTGCCGCGTAGCGCTCCGGAATCGAGAGGGTCCTGCTGGTACTCCAACCAACCCACGAAGCCTGGTCGCCAGCTGAAAGGCGGCAGCGGTTCTAACTGCTCGGTTCCGCGCTGCGCGAGCTCGGCAAACATTTCTGCGCTGCCCAAAACTCGGTGAGCATTGGCGTGGCCCATCACCGAGTAGCGCTCTGTCGGATGATGCTGGCGGTCCAGCCAGAAGGAGTTTTGGTCTGCGGCATAGAGCGTGACGAAGACATCCGCCGGGTCAATCCACGCGCCGAGGCGCCTGCTGTAAAGCGGCAACGGCTCTCCTGACATCGGTGGGTTTTGCTAAGCGCAGTTTGGGTCTGACTTTGCCAATAATCTATAGGTTAAGCGTAGAGAGGCAACCATGCAGGAAAGCGAGTTCTATCGGTTTAGCGCCGGTGAACTGACTCCCTGTCGGGATTCCGTCAGTGAAATCCGGTTAGCCGCCGCAGATTCATTCCTAGTTGAAGCCGGCAGAGTGCGCAGCTTTGAGGCACACTGCAGCCGCTTTGCCAAGTGGGTCAACGATGCCAGTCCTCAGCTCGGCGCCTCAATTGACGAGTACTTTTCCGCAGCCACGGCACTCATTCCCCGAACCGGTCGCTGGTTCCCGCGTTTCGAACTCCACCTGGCCTCGCCCGGCGATGGCCCTGAGGTGGACTCGCTCTACCTGCGCCTCCGCACCGCACCGGAGCAGCTGGGTGAAGCCGTGCTCTGGACTCTCGATGAGGTTGACCCGCGATTGAACCCGGCTGTGAAAGGCCCCGACCTGAGCCTTTGCATGCAGTTGCGCCGCAAGGCCCAGCTGCACGGAGCCGAGGAGGCGGTGCTGCTGGACGCCAACGGTTACATCAGCGAAGGAGCGCTCAGTTCGCTGGTTTGGTGGCGCGGTGACGTTCTTTGTGCCCCAAACGATCAGACCGAGTGGCTGCACAGCATCACCCGTGACGAGGTCTTCGCCATCGCACAAGCCAGCGGCTACCAGACCCGGCTCGAGCACGCTCGACCAGCCGATTTGGTAGGAACCGAGATCTGGGTACTCTCGTCGCTGCAGGGCATCCGTGCCGTTTCAGACTGGAAGAACCTAGGTAGTCCGGTTGGTTCGGCGAGCCACCTGGAGCAGTTCCAGAAACGGCTGCGCATGCTGGCGGGAAGCCTGGGATAACGGCATGACCGCTCTGCTCGACTGGATCATGAGTTCGGTTCACTCCGTCAATTGGCTCACCCGCGACCTAGTTGCCGCCTTCGCCATCATGTGCGAGACCACAATTGGTCTGGGTCTGATCGTTCCTGGCGACACCGTGGTTTTGATTGCCGGCACCGGCGTGAAGAACCTCGCTGACTTCCTGGGCCTCTACGGTTTTGTGCTGCTAGGTTCGCTGATTGGCGAAACCCTGGGCTTCCTCATCGGTCGCTGGTTCGGCCCGCGGTTACGTGCTTCCGCGCTCGGTAGGCGCATCGGTGAAAAGAACTGGCAGGGCGCCGATGCCTTCATTGCCGCCCGAGGAGGGCTGGCGGTTGCCCTGAGCCGTTTTCTTCCCGTGCTTCACTCCGTGGTTCCCGTTGCCACCGGAATGTCCCGAATGGCTTACCAGACCTTCATTCGCTGGACCCTGGCGGCCTGCGCCGTGTGGGCCGCCATTTATCTGGGCATCGGTTGGGTTTTGCACCAGAGCTATGAGCTGTGGTTGGGGCGCCTCAAGTTTGGTGGCGTGATCTTTGTTGGTCTGATTGTGCTGGTAGCCGTAATCATCACCCTGGTGAAGAAGCGTCTCGAGGCTGCCGCCGACCGCATCATTGTGGCCGAGGAAGCGCTAGAAGCCGAGAACCAGGCGATTGATTCGACGGAGACCACCGAGGGACTGGAGTAGCCATGTGCGGACGCTTTGTGATTGCCAAGACCAGCGGGCAGATTGCCACCATCTTCGAGGTGGACGAGGTCATCGACGAGGTCACGCCGTCGTTCAATGTGGCGCCCACCAACCGAGTTTCCATCGTGGTGGATCGAGCCTTTGAAAAGGATGAGGCCGGTGCCCCGCTGGGTGACATCAGCCGAGAGTTGCACGCCGCTCGCTGGGGTCTGGTGCCGCGCTGGAGCAAGGGGCCTTCCGAGGGTGCGCCGCTAATCAATGCGCGCATGGAGACCGTGCTGGAGAAGCCGTCATTCAAAGACTCGGTGGTGCGCAGGCGCTGCCTGGTTCCAGCCTCGGGATACTACGAGTGGGTTGTAAACGCCGACGGCACCAAGCAGCCGATTTACATCAACGCCGGCTCCGATGGCGTCTTTGGTTTTGCCGGACTGTTTGAGTGGTGGGCCGATCCGACCAAGGCCGCCGGAGACCCGAACCGCTGGCTGCTCTCCACCACCATTCTCACCAAGCCGTCTGCTCCTGAGCTGGCTCACATTCACGAGCGCAACCCGGTGTTCCTCAGCGGTGACACCATGGACATCTGGCTGGACTCCAGCGTTGAGGGCGACCGCGATCTACTGGCCGCCATTGCCCACGACTCCGACCTGGTTGCCGGCGAGGCACTGTTCCACAAGGTTGGCAGCGAGGTTGGCAAGGTGTCTTCGAGCGGCGCCGAGTTGATTCGCGCCATCTAGGAAGTTTTCAACCTTCAACCTCTGGTTGATGTCATTTTCGATAAATGTCTGAGCCCCCTCATACACTCTTAACATTCGAACAAATGTTCGAATGTGTAGTGAGGGAAGAATGCTTAGGGTCAACGAATTTGTTGAGGTGTCGGTAAACCAAACCGGCGAGCCCGTGGGGTTTAGCTGGCGCGGTGACTCCTACCTGGTGGTAAGCCGTCCGGTGCGCTGGTTTGCTCGGCGCGAGTGGTGGCGCGAGTCGGATCGCGCCTACCGCGGCATCGGTGCCGGGGTTGTTGAAATGGAAATGTGGCGGCTCAATGCCGGCATTCGCTCCAAGGGCGGGCTCACCAGCACCCAGAACGCTGCGCAGTTTGAGTTGGTGCGCGGTGCTGATGCATCTGCGGCTTCGAGCAAGTGGCGATTAGTGCGCGTGTTCGCATGAGCCAGTTCACCCACCTTCACGTTGCCTCAGCCTTTTCCGGGCACTACGGGGTAACCCGTCCGGAGCACCTGGCAGAGGCCGTTCAGGCTATGGGTGGAACCGCACTCGCAATCACAGACAGAAACGGCCTCTACGGGGCCGTGAAGCACATTGGCGCCTGCCTGCAGCTAGGCCTAGACCCAATCGTTGGGGTAGACCTGGCCATCCTTGACTCCGATGCCAAGCCGGTTGGGCGAGCCGTTGTACTGGCGCACGGTCACGATCGCGGAGCCGGCTGGGCCACTCTGTGCAAACTGGTTAGCGTGGCTCACAAACACGGCAAGAAACAGCCGGTTGGGCTCACCATCGAACAGCTGGCACAACTGGTGCAGAGCGGCAGTGAAGAAACCGGATACGTTGCCACCGCCACGGTATTGCTCTCCCCCGACAACCCCTTTGGTCGGCTCGCGCTCGGAGCCAGCCGAGACTCCGCACTTCACGCCCTGCAGGAGTGGAGTCAGCACTTTGTTGCTCACGGAGCGCTGGCCGTCGAGATAGTCAGCTGGCTCACCCAGCCGGGAGCGGAGTGGTCAACCACCCAAGCCCAGCGCCTGCTAGACCTAGCCGAGACGCTAGGCATACCCGCGGTGCTGACCAACGCCGTGCGCTACCTCTCCCCCGATGATGCCCTCACCGCAGACGTACTAGATGCCGCCAGGCACCTCGAGCCACTCGGAATGTTCCAGCCCCAGCCAAACGCGCAGGCCTGGCTAAAACCGCACCAGGCCATGGTTGATCACGCCATGGAGATATGCCGCGACTACCGTAGGGCCCAAAAACTCCTGGATGCAACCGCAGCCCTGGCCAACCGCTGCCGCCTGGAACCGGTTAGCGACTGCGGCTGGGGCAAACCGAAAACACCGGAAAAGGCCACCCTGGGCATCGATGGAAACCCCTTTGAACTTCTCTGGCAGCGGGCACACGAGGGCATTCACTGGCGCTACCCAAACATCAGTCAGGCCAAACTGCAGCAGGTGCAACACCGGCTGGCGCAAGAACTCATGACCATTCACAAGCTGGAGTTCGCCACCTACTTCCTGACCGTAGCCGATGTAGCTCAGATGATTCGAGACATGAAGATTCGCACCGCCGCTCGCGGCTCGGGCGCTGGTTCGCTGGTCAACTACACCCTGGGCATCAGCGGGGTTGACCCAATCGAAAATGACCTCCTTTTCGAGCGCTTCCTGAGCACTGAACGCAGCTCGCTACCGGATATCGACATAGACGTTGAGAGCGCCCGAAGACACGAGATCTACCGAGCCATCTTCAAGCGGTACGGCAGCAACCGAGTGACTCTGCTGTCCATGCAGTCCACCTACCGAGGCCGCGGCGCCGTCCGCGACAGCGGTCTGGCGCTGGGCTTAGAAGAAGACCGGATCGATGAGATTGCCAAGAATGTTTGGCGCTTCAGCGCCCGCAGCTTCAGAGCCGCAACCAGCAAGAAACCCGAGCTGGCCGGTCTGGCGCAAGAGCTGGAAACCGACCGCACCATGAACCTGCTGGTGGACATAACCGAACGCCTGGATCGGCTACCCCGGCACATCTCCATGCATCCGTGCGGAGTCATCCTGGGAGACGCCACGCTACTCAACCTCACCCCAGTGGAACCCAGCGGCATAGAGCTGCCAATGAGCCAGTTCGACAAAGACGACATGGACCCAATGGGCCTGCTGAAGCTGGACGTCCTGGGCGTGCGCATGCAGAGCAGCATGGCCTACGCGGTACAGGAGATCCAACGGGTGAGCGGCAAGACCCTAGACCTCGATGCCATTCCACTGGACGACCCCGAAACCTTCCGCACCATTCGCACCACCAATACCCTGGGCATCTTTCAGATTGAGAGTCCGGGCCAGCGTGAACTGACCGGCAAGCACCAGCCCACGGTCTTCAACGACCTAACCATCCAGATCTCGCTCTTCCGACCTGGACCAATGAAGGGCAACATGATTGCCCCCTACCTGGACGGTCGTCACGGCTTTGCCAAGGCACACTATCCGCACCCCGATTTAGAGCCCATCCTGCGCGAAACCTTTGGCGTGGTCATCTTCCACGAGCATGTGCTGCGCATCTTCAACCAGATGACCAAGTGCGGCCTGGCCAAGGCAGATGAACTCCGCCGATCCATGGAAGACCCGCGCAAGAAGCCGCTAATCGAGAAGTTCTTCCGCGAAAAATCGGCAGAGCACGGCTACTCGGCATCGGTGATTGAAGAGGTTTGGGGCACCCTGGAGGGCTTCAGCTCCTTCGGCTTCTGCAAGGCTCACGGAGCCGCCTTCGCCATGCCCACCTACCAGAGCGCCTGGCTCAAGACCCACTACCCCACCGAGTTCGTGGCCGGTCTGTTCACCCACGACCCCGGCATGTATCCGCGTCGCCTGCTGTTGGCCGAGGCCCGCAGACTGGGCGTGCAGATCCTCCCGCTGGACGTAAACAAGTCCACCGATGAATACCGGGTAGAAGCCCTGCCGGACGGTTCGCTGGCGGTACGCCTAGCGCTCACCGAGATTCAGAACGTGAGCCAAAACGAAATCAAACGCATCATCAAGAATGCCCCGTTCAAAGACCTGGGCGATTTCTACCTGAGAGCCGAGCCAAGCCGTCGTACTCTGGAGAACTTGGGACTACTCGGAGCCCTAGACGGGGTCTCCGGGGTCACGGCAGAGTCCATCAGCGCCATAGTTGACTCCGATTCCCTGAAGGCCACCAGAGGCGACGTAATGGCAAAGGTGCGCCAACTGAATGCGGTCAGCAAGCGCCCAAAGTTAGACCCTTCCCAGCCCACCCTCGACTTCATCGATCTCACCGAGACCATGCCGCGCGGCAACCCGGCACCGAGCGTGGAAGAAAACGTGGTCAACGAACTCAAGCTCATGAAGCTAGACGTGACCCAGCACGTGATTGAGCTCTATCGCGAAATGCTCGACGAGATGGGAGTGGTGCGCTCCGACGAACTGGTTGGGCTGCGAAACCGCACCGAAGTGCTGGTGGCGGGAGTCAGGGTTGCCACCCAAACCCCACCGATGCGCTCCGGCAAGAGAGTTGTCTTCATCAGTTTGGATGACGGAGCCGGCTGCTCGGACGCCACCTTCTTCGATGAAGCCCAGCAGCGCTGCAGCCACGTGCTCTTCAACACCCGGCTGGTGCTGGTGGCGGGCAAGACCCGCAGAACCGGAGTTCGAGGGGTATCAATCATGGCGGAGAACGCCTGGGACCTAAAGGACCTCTACAAAGAATGGCGCAAGCGCAAGGAGCAGACCGGCACCGGTCAGCAAACTATGCCTGAAGCGCAGCTGCAATCTGCTTGACGTGCTCGTGCGAAATGGTGTGACCGCCCGAGTGCATCATGAGTTCAACCTGAGCCCCATACTGACGGAACTCGCGAACCATGGCGTCGGTCTTGTCCGCTGGCGAGTAATCATCCAGCTTGCCGTTGGCAATGAAGACCTTTTTGCCAACGAGAGCCGGAATACGCTTTGGGGGCGCGGTGAACGACTTAGTGGTTCCAAAAGCAACGATGCCCTGCAGCGCATCGGGGTGAAGCAACAGCATGGAACCCGCGGCATTGGCACCATTGGAAAAACCAACGGCCCAAACCTTGGATTCATCAAACCCGTATTCGAAAGCCGCCGCTGCAACAAACTCGGCCAACTCGGCAGCGTTGGCGATGATGCCCGCCTCGTCAAAACGGCCGTCAGGGTAACGCAGGAAGAAGCGGGCCATTCCGTCGGCAACCACAAGGCCGCGAGGCGAAAGCAGGTTGGCTTCGGGGTCTAGCGCCTTGCCCAGACCAAGAAGGTCGCGCTCGTCGGCTCCCGTTCCGTGCAAAAGCAGCAGGGTTCGGGCACTGGCAACATCAGAAGCTGGCTTCCAGACGTGCGGCCGGCGGGTGGTGGCACCGATGCCAGCCACTATGCCACCTGGAAGGAACGCTTGGAGAGACCCATCCAGAAGCCGTCGATGACCTGCTCCGGGGTCTGCTCCACATTCTCGGTGGCACCGAGAGTGACAAACAGCGGAGTGAAGTGCTCAACGGTTGGGTGAGAGTAAGGCATGCCCGGAGCGGCCGTCTTGTAGTTGATGAGGCTCTCGATGTCGCCGGCCTTGAGGGCCTCGGCAACCCAGGCATCAAACTCCTTGGACCAGCCCGGAGGGGTTGCCTCAATTCGGAACTCGCGCAGGAAAGGCAGACCGTGAGTCATGAAGCCGGAACCAACCAGCAGAATGCCGTGGTCGCGAAGCGGACGCAGGCGACGGCCAAGTTCCATGAGCTTGACAGGGTCGTGAGTTGGCAGCGAAAGCTGAATCACCGGGATGTCGGCATCCGGGTACATGATCTTGATTGGCACCCAGGCGCCGTGGTCAAGTCCACGCTTCGGGCTCTGGTGCAGCGGCTCGTGATCCGGCATCACCGATGCCACCATCTGGCCGAGCCAAGCAGCATCCGGAGTGCCGTACTGCTCGTTGTAGTACTTGGCGGCAAAGCCACCGAAGTCATAGATCAGCGGAGTATTGGCATCGGTGCTGGAAATGGCAACTGGTGCGTTCTCCCAGTGTGCCGAAACCACCACGATGCCCTTGGGCTTTTCGATGGTTGCGGACCAGTCGCGCAGCTGCTCCTTCCAGATTTCATCGTCAAGAAGCGGTGGAGCACCGTGCGATAGATAAAGAGCTGGAAGAGTCATGTCTAGATTTTAGTCTAGGGGGACTTTACTTGTAAAGTCCTGCAGGATACTTTCAGTTCCAGAGGCTCCGCAACGCGAAGCTCCAGCCTCCACGAAGTCAATGACCTGATCGAGGGTGCGAACCCCACCGGAGGCCTTCACACGGAGGCGGTCCCCCACACAAGCCTTCATGAGCGCGATGTTCTCCACGGTTGCGCCACTCGCAGCGAAGCCGGTTGAGGTCTTCACAAAGTCTGCGCCAGCAGCCTCGGTCAGCTCACAGGCCTTGATAATTTCGTCGCGGTTGAGCAGCGCTGTTTCAAAGATTACCTTGACGATGCAGTCCGGGTTGACCTCCTTGGCGGCGGCGGTAACCGCACGAATGTCAGCCTCCACCAGGTCAAAGAAGCCGTCGCGAAGCTGCGAGACGTTGAGCACCATGTCGACCTCGAGGCAGCCGTTGGCAACCGCCTCT
>JAGWUG010000225.1 GCA_028868555.1 Actinomycetales bacterium
GTGGTAACCGGTTCTGTAATCATTCAGCGTTTGTACTTCAAACTCACCAAGGGCAAGCGCATCTTCTTGATGAGCCCGCTGCACCATCACTACGAGCTCAAGGGCTGGGCCGAAATCACCATCGTGGTTCGGTTCTGGATCATCCAGGGACTCTGCGTCATGGCCGGCCTCGGCATCTTCTACCTCGAGTTCCTAAACCGATAGCAACATGAAGGACCTCAGCACCCTCACCTCCTGGAACTCCGACTGGCGCAATCTGCGCGTTGGAGTGATTGGTCTTGGCGTCAGCGGATTCTCGGTTGCCGACACCCTCGCCGAACTGGGAGCCAATCTGCTGGTGGTTGCCGAAAAGGTGGAATCTGACCTGCTGGACATCCTGGATGTTCTGGGCGTTCCGCACCTGACCGGTGACGCCGCCAAGGAAAACGAAGGCATTCCTCAGGCTCTGATTGACCACCAGCCACAGGTGCTGGTCACCAGTCCGGGAGTGCGCCCCGATGCCGCCGTCATCAGGTGGGCCGAGGCCAACGGCGTGGCAGTTTGGGTGGACATTGACCTAGCCTGGCGCTTGCGCGACAAGACCTCGAAGGTTGCCGAGTGGATCTGCATCACCGGCACCAACGGCAAGACCACCACCACGCAGCTGGTCACCGACATGCTGAACGAGGGCGGTTCACGAGCCATCTCCTGCGGCAACATCGGAACCCCAATCCTCGATGCCATTCGTGACCCGGATGGTTTTGACCACCTGGTGGTTGAGCTCAGCAGCTTCCAGCTGCACTACCTGAACGTTTCCGAGGGTGTTGGCGTCTCGCCGCAGGCATCGGTGATTTTGAACATTGACTACGATCACCTGGACTGGCACGGCGGGTACCAGAACTATGCCAAGACCAAGGGCAAGGTCTACTTCAACACCAAGGTGGCCTGCGTCTTCAACGCGGGAGACAAAGCGACCATCAAGTTGGTGGAAGACGCCGACGTGATCGAGGGCTGCCGTGCCGTGGGCTTTAGTGTCGGTGCACCAGACCGATCCGATATTGGATTTGTCGAAGACATTCTGGTGGACCGCGCCTTCGTCGAGAGCTTTGACGAGGCTCAGCCGATTGCCGACTATCGCGACATCGAAAACATCGGTGTGATCACGCCGCACCTCCGCGCCAACATCGCCGCCGCTGCGGCTCTGGCACGCGCTGCTGGCGTTGACCGTCAGCGTATTCGTCACGCCATTCGAAACTTCCGCATGGATGCCCACCGCATCGAGCTGGTTGGCGAGGCCGGGGGAGTGCGTTGGTTCAACGACTCCAAGGCCACCAACCCGCACGCCGCGGCCGCATCGCTGGCATCCTTCGACAAGGTGGTTTGGGTGCTGGGCGGCCTGCTCAAGGGTGTTGACGTTGGTCCACTGGTGAAGCGATTCGCCCACAAGATTCGCGCGGCCATTGTGATTGGCGTGGACCGCGCGCCGGTGCTGGCTGCTCTGGCAGAGCATGCCCCGAATGTTCCCGTCGTTGAGGTGACTAACCCTGAGGCCATCATGACTCAGGTGGTTGCCGGCGCAGCAAAGTACGCCCAGGATGGCGACGTGGTGCTCTTGGCGCCAACCTCCGCCAGTATGGATCAATTCAAGGACTACGCCGACCGCGGCAATCAGTTTGCCGCTGCGGTTAGGGCGCATCTGGAGGAGAACCAATGAGCCAGAAGCCGCCGGTCCAACCACGTACCTATCGCAAATCTGCACCCGCAGCCGCACCAGCCAAGACTGTGCGCGCTCCACGCGCTGCTACTCCAAAGCCTGCTCCGGCAACGCGCTCCAAGGTCACTAACCTGGCCGATCGTCGGGCAGCCAATCCTCGTCGCGTGCCTTCCACTCGAGGCATCGCAGCTGGCATCACCTCGGTGACTCAGCGAACCTTTGCGGGGCAGTCAATGCTCTTCATCATGACCGCCGGTGTAACCGCGGCCCTAGTCGTATTCGGCCTAATCATGGTGCTGTCGGCATCGAGCATCGAGTCCATCAAGCAGTTTGGCAACCCATTTGGATTCGAGTGGAAGCAGGTTCTGTTTGCGGCCCTCGGCGGCATTGCCCTGATGACCACCTCGCTGCTACCAGTTGACTGGTATCACAAGCACTCGACCAAGCTTTTCTACGCCGGAATCGGCCTCCAGGCTCTGGTTTACCTGCCAGGAATTGGTCTCTCGGTGAACGGTAACCGAGAGTGGATCAACCTTGGCCCGTTCACACTTCAGCCCGGTGAGTTCCTAAAGATCTT
>JAGWUG010000226.1 GCA_028868555.1 Actinomycetales bacterium
ATCAGGGAGTGCACCACGCCTGGGATTCGTACCGTGCCGAGAAGGAACTGGACTGGGTGTGCTTTGTGCCTGCGGCCCGCATGCAGACACACATGCCTGATCGAGGTGAATACCGAACTCGCACCGATGAACATCTGGTGACTGTCGATGACTCCAGCTGGCAGTTCTTCGACGTGAGCCAGATCAGCTACGGCGACCTGGCTAAGGCCATGCTGGATGAGGCCGAGCAGCCGAAGCATCGGCGGGTTTTTGTAACCACTGGTTACTAAACATTTATCAACAGGAACTTCACTTGCGATGGTGGAAGTGAAATACTTGAAGTACAAAGACCCGTCTTCCGAACTGGCTCCGTATGGAGTACTTGCCAAATGGCTAGGAGACGGGTCGCTTTATTTAATCCTTAAGTTCAGTTGGATGGCCACCCGGCCTGTTCGCTCTAGGCAATCTGAGAGTTGTCTGGGAACTCCCTAAAGTGTCTGCGGGGAGCCGTAGCATAAATAACGGATGCAGCCGCATCGGTGTTGGGAAACCAGCCGGCGGTGGCAGGCGCCAAGTGGGCGCCGCCGGGCACCCGAGGAGAAACTAATGGACATCGCCCTTTGGATTGTGCTTGGCCTTGTTGTGGTCATCGGAATCTATCTGTGGTCCACCTACAACGGCCTAGTGACTCTCAACGTTCGCGTTGACGAGGCCTGGAGTGACATTACTGTTCAGCTCAAGCGTCGAGCAGACCTCATTCCAAACCTGATTGAGACTGTGAAGGGCTACGCCGCTCACGAGTCTGGTGTTTTTGACAATGTGACTCGCGCCCGCGCAGCCACCATTTCGCCTGAGGTGCTGGCGCACCCAGCAAAGGCAGCAAAGGCCGAAGGCGAGTTTGCCGGTGCCATGAAGAGCCTGTTCGCAGTGGCCGAGGCCTACCCCCAGCTGCAGGCAAACCAGAACTTCCTGGCTCTACAGAGCGAACTGACCGACACCGAAGACAAGATCATGGCTGCCCGCCGCTTCTACAACGGTGGCGTTCGAGAGCTGAACACCAAGATCAAGACCTTCCCAAACAACGTCTTTGCCACCCGACTGGGCTTTGCCGCTCGTGAGTTCTTTGAGGTGGCAGACTCCGCAGCCATTCAAGAGCCACCACAGGTGAAGTTCTAAATGTATAGAGCCATAGCCGCTAACAAGCGGAATACCTTCGTCATCATTGGCCTATTCGTTGCGCTGATTGCCGGCCTCTCCATCTGGTGGGGCCAGGCAACCGGAAACGGTTCGGGCGCAATCATGGTCATCGTGTTTGCTGGCCTCTACGCGCTGTTCCAGTACTACGCAGCAGGGTCTATCGCCGTCATGATGTCTGGTGCAACCCAGATTCAAAAGGCAGACAACCCGCGCCTCTGGAACGTGGTTGAGAACCTAATCATCACCGAGGGCATGCCCATGCCAAAGGTGTACATCATCAACGATCCAGCGCCAAACGCTTTCGCAACCGGCCGTGACCCAAAGCACGCCATCGTGGCAGCCACCACGGGTCTGCTCGAGATCATGGACGACAGCGAGCTCGAAGGCGTAATGGCCCACGAGATCAGCCACGTCAAGAACTACGACATCCGCGTGAGCACCATCGTGTTCGGTCTGGTTTCCGCACTCGGAATCCTGGCCGACATGGCGATGCGCATGGCCTGGTTTGGTGGCATGTTTGGTGGGGGAGACCGCGACCGCGAGAACCGCAACGACTTTGCCCTCGTCTCAATGCTGATCGGCATTGTGGCAAGCATCCTGGCCTTCTTGGTTGGCCCGTTGGTTCAGGCAGCGGTATCCCGTCAGCGTGAATACCTCGCCGATGCCTCCGGCGCCGAAATCACCCGCTACCCAGAAGGTCTGGCCAGTGCGCTGGAGAAGCTGGGTCAGTACGGGCGTCCAATGCGTCGCAAAAGCAGCGCCATGGCTCACCTCTACATTGCCGACCCAATCAAGCCCGGCATTGTGGAGCGAGCCTTCAGCACCCACCCGCCAATCCCAGACCGCATCGCGCGTCTCAAGAAGATTGGCGCGGGCTTCTAGCTACTTGCCCAGGAACTTGCGGATCATCTCCACGATGAAGTCGTGCTCCATACCGTGAGCGTTGCTCATGGCAAAGGCGCCAACCACGGCTGGGCTGCCAGTCACGCGGATAGGGAAGCCACCACCGTGCTTGGTGTGGAGGAACGGGTCAATCCAAGGAGTCTCGTAGAAGTCGCGGCCGTGCTGAGCGTGGTACAGGCCAACGC
>JAGWUG010000227.1 GCA_028868555.1 Actinomycetales bacterium
CCTGCAGTTGGCGCAACTCTAGTTCTGGCCGGCATCTTCGCTGCGCTCAGCCCATACTTCCTCACCGACCTAAACTTCACCAACCTGTTCGTTCAGGCTGCCGAGCTCACCATGCTCTCGGCAGCGCTGGTGTTCGTGATCCTCCTCGGTGAAATCGACCTTGCCGCCGGTGTAACCGCCGGCGTGGCCGCAGCCGTCTTCATCGTTCTGATCAAGACCGGTGGCTGGCCTTGGTTCCCGGCTCTGATCGCCGCCTTCGCCACCGGTATCGTGGTCGGCTGGGTCATCGGCATGATCGTTGCCAAGATCGGTGTTCCATCGTTCGTGGTTACCCTTGCGTTCTTCCTGGGCTTCCAGGGTATGCAGCTGGTTCTGCTGGGCGAGGGTGGCGTTTACCGCGTTGAGACTCCAGAGATTCTGGCAATCATGAACTCCAACATTCCTGACTGGGGTGGCTGGCTGATGATTGTTCTGTCAGCGGTCGGAACCTTCCTGTTCGGCGTCTGGGATCGCGCTCGTCGCGCCGGCACCGGCCTGGTCAACCGACCAATCAGCATCCTGTTCATCAAGGTCGCCGCAATCCTGGTCCTCGGTGGAGGCGCAGTTCTCGTCATGAACCAGAACCGTAGCCAGGGTGTCATCCCAATCTCGGGCGTGCCAATCGTGGTTCCAATCTCCATCATCATTCTGGTGATCTTCACCCTGCTGTTGGACCGCACCAAGTTTGGTCGTCACCTGTACGCAGTTGGTGGAAACCCTGAGGCTGCACGTCGCGCCGGTATCAAGGTGGCTCGAGTTCGCGTCTGGGCCTTCATCATCTGTTCGTTCCTGGCAGTTGCTTCCGGTATCTTCCACGCCAGCCGTATCCAGTCGGTTGACGGTTCGGCAGGTCACAGCATCGTTCTAAACGGTGTTGCGGCAGCAGTTGTTGGTGGCGTAAGCCTCTTCGGTGGTCGCGGTCGCCTTTCCCACGCCGCCATCGGTGCCATTGTCATCACCATGATCGACAACGGCCTCGGCCTGCTGCAGATGCCTGCCGGTGTGAACTTCCTCATCACCGGTGGCGTGCTGTTGCTCGCTGCAACCCTCGACGCACTTGCTCGCCGCCGCAGCGGTGGCAGCATTGCTCGAAGCTAACTAAAAAGCACCAAAACGGGCGAAGCCCTCTCGTATCAAACCTAGGCAGTAATGAAGTTCACCAACGGATTCTGGCTCATGCGAGAGGGCTTCGACGTTCTCTATGCGGCCCAGGCGTACCGCACTCAGATCGTCCCAGCTAGCAACGGAAATGGTCAGGCCCTCAAGGCGCTGGTCACTCCCAAGGTGGTTAGGCATCGGGGGCAGACCCTGAACACCGCAACCTTCAACCTGGAGCTAGACGCTCCGGCAGAAGACGTAATCAGGGTGCGGGTTGCCCACCACACCGGTGGCAAGCCAGCCCTGAAATACCCGGTGACAGAGGCATCGGTGACTGCGGTTGCCAATGAATACACCGATGCGGTTACTCTCACCTCCGGCGGGCTGACCGCCCACCTCAGTACCGGCGAAACCTGGAATCTTGAGTTCCGCGCGGGTGATCAACTTCTTACCCATCAGCGCGAGCGCAGCCTCGCGATTGTGGATGGCCCAGCAGGCGAGCACTACCTTTCGGTGCAGCTTGGCCTTGGCGTTGGCGAGAACGTCTACGGTCTGGGTGAGCGCTTCACTCCGTTCATCAAGAACGGCCAGAGCGTTGAGGTCTGGAACGAGGATGGCGGCACCTCGAGCGAGCAGGCCTACAAGAACATTCCGTTCTACCTGACCAACCGCGGCTATGGCGTCTTCATCAACCACACCGGGCGAGTCAGTCTTGAGGTTGGCAGTGAAGCTGTGGAGCGGGTGCAGTTTTCGGCGCAAACCCAGGACCTCGACTACTTCATCATCTACGGCCCAACCCCTGCCGAAATTTTGCGCAAGTACACAGCGCTGACCGGGCGTGCTCCGCTGCTGCCGGAGTGGACCTTCGGGCTCTGGCTTTCCACCAGCTTCGTCACCAACTACGACGAGCAGACCGTGAACGGCTTCATCGATGAGATGGCCCGCCGCGACATTCCGCTGAGCGTGTTCCACTTCGACTGCTTCTGGATGCGCGAGTACCAGTGGTGTGACTTTGAGTGGGACCCGCGAACCTTCCCAGACCCAGCCGGAATGCTGGAGCGCCTCAAGGCGAAGGGCCTGCACATTTCGCTCTGGATCA
>JAGWUG010000228.1 GCA_028868555.1 Actinomycetales bacterium
TGGTGCAGGTCGTTCATGGCGTAGTCGGCAAAGAAGCGAATGTTCATGGCCACGCGAGGCATCACGCCGCGACGGTGCGAGCGCAACAGCGAGCCGTTGTCCATGGTCTCCAGCTGAGCCAGGGTCTCAATGTTGGCCTCGACCAGATCGGCCAACTTGTGAAGCAGAACGCCGCGACCCTTAGGGCCGAGCTTGGCCCAGGCTGGGAAAGCGGCCTTGGCTGCGGCAACTGCCGCGTTCACCTCTGCGGCATCTCCGCGGGCAATTTCACCCAGGAAAGTTCCGTCAATCGGAGAGGTGTTTGTAAAGGTCTGCTCCGATGCAACGCGCTCGCCGTTGATGTAGTGACGGGTGTCGATCTGGGCGCCGACCACTTCAATAAACGACATCGGTTGAGGTTCCTCTCTGAACACATATCATTCGGATGCTAATGATTTAGATTAGTTGATGAGTAGGCTGGGTTTAGGTCTGTTTTTATAACAATTTGGAAGTGTTAATCATGGGTCGTCCTCGCATCGCAATCCTTGGCCGCATCGCCGAATCTACCTCGGTAACACGGCACGATGGTTTGGTTACCGCACTGCGTCTTTCCAAGGCAGTTTGGGAGGCCGGGGGAGAGCCTCTTACCTTCCTTCCGGTGGCTGGCGCAGACCTTAGTGAGCGGCTGGCGGGCATCGATGGAATTCTGATGCCGGGTGGCGGTGACGTGAACCCAAACCGCTACGGCCAGGAGGCAACCACCGACCGCATCTACGGAGTGGTTGACGTGCAAGACCAGACCGACATTGACATCTTCAACTACGCGGTTGCCAACGGCTTGCCGCTGCTGGCAATCTGCCGCGGCTTCCAGATCATCAACGTGGCCCAGGGTGGCTCGCTGGTGCAGGACATGAACGTTCCTCACACTCACCACCTGGAGACCATCCACGTGAGCGAGCCGGAACTACTCGGGCTTGATGGCGGCGATGTTTTGGCCAGTTGCTACCACCACCAGTGCGTTGACCGCCTGGGTGAGGGGCTAGAGGTTATTGCTAACGCGGCTGCCGGTCACGTTGAGGCATTCCGCGTGGATGCCCCGGCCTGGACCGTTGGCGTGCAGTGGCACCCGGAAGACAACTTTGAGACTCAGCGCCAGAACTTGGCGATCTTTGAACGACTTGTTGCCGAGGCCGGCAAAGGGCAGTAGTTACTTGCCTTCGGCCAGCGCCTATTATTTGCCTTCGGCAAAGGCGGTCAACGTGCGCAGCATGTCGGCCAGCTGATCCTTCTGCTCGTTGCTGAACATCGAGCTGATTGCTACCTCGCCGGCGTTGAACTCGGGGAAGAGATCGACCATTAGGTCGCGACCCGACTGGGTGAGGTCCACCAACACTAGGCGGCCGTCGGAGTCTGATTTGCGGCGCTTAAGCAGGCCGCGACCCTCAAGAGTGGTGAGCACACCGGTGAGAGTGGCCTTGGAGAAACCGCCCTCGTCGGCAATCGCGCGGGTCTCGATCGGCTCCCAAATCCAGACCACCCAGAGCACCACAAAAGCGGTCCAGGACAGGTCGTGCTGAGCCAAAACGGTGCGCTCAAAGTGGTTGCGAACCGCGGTAGCGGCGCGGAAGAGGTTGCTGGCAACTGCGGTGGCGCGGAAGTCAATCGGCAGGCCGTTCAGCTTGCTGCTGACCTGGCGCTCGGTCTCCGCCAGGGTGTGTGCTCCAGCCATGGGTTCCCCTTTTACTCCGATGCGGCTACCGCAATCGTTCGCTATTGAATGAGTTAAAGGTATACCGCACTATTTCAGCAGGCCGGACCATTTCAGGAAGTTGTCGACTAGCTCGAACGTGCGCAGTCGAGCCGCGGCCTGCTCGTGGGTGGCCTGCCACATCATGACCTCTGGGTCTTGGCCGTCTGCCATGACCGCCTTGTCGCCCTCCCAGTCCAGCCAGCCGCGCAGTGCGTTGGCGTCAAGTTCCGGGTGGAACTGCATGGCAAGAGCCTTGTTCAAAATGAAGGCCTGTGATGCAACCGTGGTGCGGGCCAGTTCCTGGGCGCCCTCGGGAAGAGTCCAACGGTCATAGTGGAACTGGAACCATGGACCGGAACCAACTAGCTCTGGACGCTCCGTGGAGATCCAGGTCCAGCCAATCTCGGCCTTGGGTCCTGGGGCAACTGTTCCACCCATGGCACGTGCAATCAACTGCCCGCCGAAGCAGATGCCGAAGATTGGCTTGTTGGCCAAA
>JAGWUG010000229.1 GCA_028868555.1 Actinomycetales bacterium
GGGCCTGTGGCGCAGCTGGTAGCGCACCTGCATGGCATGCAGGGGGTCAGGGGTTCAAGTCCCCTCAGGTCCACCAAAGAAACCTCCCTTCGGGGAGGTTTTTCTTTTACTGTCCCTGCGCGGGTTTACTATGTAGGCATGCGGGGGATACGTGTGAAGACTTCGATGATCAAGCTGCTGGCGGCGGTAGCCACAGCCGTTGCGATTAGTGTTGCCGCGGTTTCTGAAGCAGCCGTTGCGCAGGACTCCGTTGTGGTGCCGGGGGACATTCTGGTCGAGAACTGCCCGGTCGGATTCCAGTTCTCACGCGGGATTATGGTCAACGCCACCACACAAGAAGTATTCACCGTCTGCAACAGCCCACTGAACGAGGCCGATCTTCTTCTGCGCCAGCAAGACCAAGACTTCATGGATGCGATTCGCGCCGCCCAGCAGGTGGCCGAGGATCAGTCGCGCGCTTGGAACGAAGCCCACCCGGGCCAGCAGCGCTGTGTCCAGTGGGGTCCGATTGTGCACGCCAATGGCGTGAGCACCAGTTCCGGTGGAGTTTGCGCCAACCCGGTGGCGGCGCCCGCGCAACCGAGCGCGGATGTCCGGACTGATTCGGCTCCCTCCGTGGATGTGCGGCCTGACCCAGCGCCCTCGGTGGATGTCAGGATCAACGCGCCTGCTCCAGAACCAAGGCCAACGCCAGCGCCGGCACCTGTTGCCCCTCCAGCGCCCAGCGGTCCCTCGGGAATCGGCGGTTGGGCCATGGTGAACGATGCGAACCAGAATCTGGGAACCACGGTCTGCGACGTCAGCGTGTGCGGTACGCCGGGTAGCGATTTCCTGAACGCCTACCATCGCGACCACCCTGAAATCCGTTTCGTTTACTTTGCTCCCGCGGAGTCAAGCGGCAACGTTGCCGGCTGGAGCGGTGGCACCTACGATCCGGGCAGCAACACCTTTTGGCTGAACGGCTGCAGTCACGTGGGCGGTGCGCCAGTTAGTCAGGTGACTTGCCCGCCACCTCCTCCAGCACCGACAACTTCAACTTCGCCGAGTGCCGATAGTCGCACCATCGAGGTTCGCGTGCCGTCAGATAGCAGTGTTCAGGTTCGCACCGAATCCCCAAACTCGGTGGCCCCGGCGCAGCCTTCTACCCAGCCTCAGTCGGTCTATACCCCACACGGCAACGGAGCCTGGGCCGAAGTTACCGATGCCAACGTCCTTGTGAATGGCGTGGTTTGTGAACCCGCAGTTTGCGGCGACCCCAATTCCGATTTCAACGTTGTATACCGACGCGACCACCCCGGCGTTCGGTTCGTTTACTTTGCGCCGGCGGAACCCAGCGGAAACGTGGCTGGCTGGGGTAGCGGCACCTATGACCCCGCCACCAACACTTTTTGGAACAACGGTTGCAGCCACTACGGTGGAGCGCCACTCAGTGAAATCACCTGTCCGGTGGTCATAGTTCCAAGCCCGACTAGCGCCGACGTCAGGACTACAGATACCCGCGCTCCGGTGGTTGCGACCGCAGATTCCAGGGCGCCCGTCACCAGCTCGCCTAGCAGTGCATCTCAGCAGGATTCGCAGTCGGGCGTAACTACCGTGGCTGGCTCAGCCCCAGCGCCAACAGGGCCTCTGCCCAACTTGGAGCCCCTGCCTGTGCCGCTTCCATCCCCTGTAGAGACCACTTCCGCAAGACCTGATGTCACCACGACCATAGTTCTGGGTGAGGTTACCCAGGCTCAGCAAACAAACGTGGCGATAGCCAGCCTGATCAAGAGTGCGGTTGCGCTGCCGACGGCAACCACCTCGGGCTCGGTAAAGCTTGCAGTCTCGAACGTGAAGATCACCTCTAAGAGCCTGACGCCCAAGGTGTGCAGCGTGACTTCAAAGGGAGTGAAGCAGCTTGGCTACGGCAGGTGCAAAGTCGAACTCTCGGTAACGCTCGCTGATGGCTCGAAAGTAAGCACCACCAAGGTGATTGCATTCCGTAAAAAGGCCTAACTTAGCTGAGGTGCTTGGCGTCGATGTCGACGACCTTGCCAACGCGGCGCGCATACTTTGGCTCGGTGGCGCCAAGCCAGTCGGTGGTCATCCAGACACGCACTATCTCCATCGCTATAGCGCTGCCGATGATCTTGCCGCCGATGCACAAGGCGTTGGTGTCGGAATGAGACCTAGCTAGTTCGGCACAGAAAGAGTCCTGGCAAACGGCGGCGA
>JAGWUG010000230.1 GCA_028868555.1 Actinomycetales bacterium
GGTGAATCTGTGAAGAACATCATGGATGACGATGAGCGCGCGCGTGCCCGAGCAATGTCGCAGGGTCCGCAGGCTGACGAAGCCACCCGCGCCAAACTCGGACTGCCATACCTGCAGGAGGGAACCCTGACCGCCCGTCAGGGAACCCACCTGATTGACTTTGGGGGACCTGGTTCGGGTCACGCCAAGAGCATGCCAATGGCTGCGGTCTCCACCAACGTTGGCGGCCAGGGTGCCCACTGGACCTGCGCGGTTCCACGCCCGGCTGACAGCGAGAAGATCTCGTTCATTCCAGAAGCCGAGTGGGAGATCGCCATTTCTCGCGCCGAGGTATTGATTGGCGCCAACTCCAACCCGTTCACCAAGTCAAAGGTTGGCGCGGCCATCCGCGATGTCCTGAAGGATGAGTTCAAGGACGACTTCCACGATGGCATTGCGCCTCTGCTCCTCCCGGTCTCCGGCAAAGAGCTTGCCGACGGTCGCATGATCTGGGGTGGAACCGACTTTGTCTTCGGCCCACTGATTGAGGAGGGCAACCCTCTGGCTGCTCGCTTCACCCTGCGCCCACTCACCCTGGCTCGCAAGGTGCTCACCGAGGGAGGCAAGGCCATCGGTGTATTGATGGAAGACGCAGTTACCGGCGAGCAGAGCGAACTGCACGCCGATGCAGTTGTGGTTGCCGCCGATGCCATGCGCACCCCGCAGCTTCTCTGGGCCAGCGACATCCGACCAAATGCACTGGGACACTACCTCACCGAACACCCAGTGATCTTCAGCGTGGTGGCTCTGGACGGCGAGAAGCTGGGCAAGTACGCCCAGCCGAGTGACCTCGAGAACGAGCGGGCGCTCGCCGCATTGAGCCCAGCCGACCCCGTTAGCGGCGTCACCCGCGTTCCTTTCCAGGATCCACAGCACCCGTTCTCGGCTCAGATCATGTACGTGACCAAGACTCCTTTCCCAATGGCCGACGACAACCCATTCAAGGACAACGAGTGGGGCTACGCCATGGCTGGCTGGGGTCTGCGCAAGGAGCCTCGTTTTGAGGATGCCCTCAGCTTTGACGACAACGAGCTGGACTACCGCGGCTTCCCAAACATCACCATCGAGTACGACATCACGGACCGCGAGTTGGCTGAAGCCGAGGAGGCCAAGAAGTATCAGGCCCGCGCGGCAAATGCCCTAGGCCAGTTCATTCCGGGTGCGGGTGAGCCAAAGCTGATGCCCAAGGGCACCAGCCTTCACTACATGGGAACCTTCCGCATCGGTGCGACTGATGACGGCACCTCGGTTTGCGATAGCCACTCGCGCGTGTGGGGCATCGGTGGTTTGTACCTAGGTGGCAACGGCACCATTCCAAGTTCCAACGCCGTGAACCCAACGCTCACCTCCATGGCAATCGCCGTGCGCGGTGCCCGTAAGCTAGCAACCGAACTTTAGGAGCAACACTTGACCGAGCGCGAAACACCACCGGGATTCCTTCGACTCTTCATTGCGGTGGCGCTGGTCAACCTCCTTGGCGCGATGGACATTTCCATCGTTGCAACTGCTCTTCCGGTTGTGGTGGGCGAGTTCCACCAGACCCAGAACATGAGCTGGGTGATAGTCGGCTATTCGCTGGCGGTTGCGCTGCTGGTTCCCATCTATGGCAAGCTGGCCGACAAGTATGGCGCCAGTCGCCTTTTCGCTTGGGCCATCGGTGTCTTCCTGGCGGCCTCCACGGCCTGCGGATTGGCAACCAACTTCTGGATGCTCACCGTGGCACGTGTGATTCAGGGCTTTGGTGGAGGCGGACTTGGCTTCCTACCCCTGGCCATCATCTCGGAGATTCTTCCGGAGCGCCTGCGTCCCAAGTACCTGGCCCCTCTCGCCGCGGTCTGGACCATTGCGGGTATCGGCGGGCCGGTTCTCGGCGGCATTCTCACTGACACCGTGGGTTGGCGCTGGATCTTCTTCATCAACGTTCCGCTGGGAATCCTCGCTTTGATTCTTGCGGCTGGCGCCCTGCCAAAGCACGAGCAGCGCCACAAAGACAAGCTCTTTGACTTTGAGACGTATTTATTTTTTGCTCTTGCCGCCGTTCTTCTGGTCCTCACGATGCACGGCTACTCCACTAGCCTCGGCACCGGCCTTGACCAAACCACCATCATCCTTGGTCTCGCCGCCGCGATCGCCATCGGCCTATTCTTCTGGCGCACTCTGGTGGCTGACAA
>JAGWUG010000015.1 GCA_028868555.1 Actinomycetales bacterium
TGCGGCAGTTTCGGCGTCTGAGACAGAAGCAGCCACCGATGCCACTGATGGCACTGGCGCCGGCGCAGGCGAGGCTAAGAAGCCAGCTGGTCGCAAGCCTTCCACCCGTGGCAAGGTAAAGCCAGCCGCGGCAGACCCTGCCACCGATGCCGCCGAGGCTCCACTCGCCCCACCGGTTGGCGCATTTGGTCTGATCTTCCAGGCCCCAGATCTTCCAACTCCTGAAATCGATAAGAAGTCCGGTGCACTGGTTGGCGACAAGCCAGCCCGCGCCGAGCGCGGTGCCAAGAACGACCGCAATGCTGACCGCAGCACAGAGGAAGGCTCGGAGGAGTCGCACCTTCGTCGTCGCTCGCGTCGTCGTGCCGGCGAAGAGGCAGCCGTTGACGCCTCGGGCAACACCGTGGTCAAGGTTCGCACTCCGCGCGAGCCTAAAGAGCCAAGCAACGAGCCACAGCGCGTTGCCGGCAGCACTCGTCTAGAGGCCAAGAAGCAGCGCCGCCGCGATGGCCGCGATGCTGGTCGCCGCCGCTCGGTCATCACCGAGAGCGAGTTCCTGGCTCGTCGCGAAGCCGTAGACCGCACCATGGTTGTGCGCTCGAAGGACGGCAAGATTCAGATCGGCGTGCTGGAAGACGGCATCCTGGTTGAACACTATGTAGCTAAGGCGCAGGACGCCTCGCTTATCGGCAATGTCTACCTGGGTAAGGTGCAGAACGTTCTGCCTTCCATGGAGGCAGCATTCGTTGACATCGGTCGCGGTCGCAATGCAGTTCTTTACTCGGGCGAAGTTGACTGGGAGCTGGCAGAGACCGGCAACCAGCCGCGCAGAATTGAGCTTGCTCTGAAGAGCGGCGACACCGTGCTGGTTCAGGTCACTAAGGACCCGGTTGGTCAAAAGGGTGCCCGCCTCACCTCGCAGGTTTCGCTTCCAGGTCGCTACCTGGTCTACGTTCCAAATGGCTCCATGAACGGAATCTCGCGCAAGCTGCCTGACAGCGAGCGTGCCCGCCTGAAGAAGATTCTCCGCGAGATCCTTCCTGAGGATGCCGGCGTAATCGTTCGCACCGCAGCAGAAGGTGCTACCGAAGAGCAGCTGACCCTTGATGTTCAGCGTCTGCAGGCTCAGTGGGAGGCAATCAGCGCCAAGTCTGAGAGCGCTCAGCCACCGATGCTGCTGCACTCGGAGCCAGACCTCCTCATCAAGATCGTTCGCGATGTCTTCAACGAGGACTTCCAGAAGATGGTTATCTCCGGCGATGACGCTCGCAGCACCATCGAGACCTACCTGGGTCAGGTTGCTCCAGACCTGCTGGAGCGAGTTGAGAACTACTCGGGCAGCAAGGACGTCTTCGACGAATACCGCGTTGGCGAGCAGATCTCTAAGGCTCTGGACCGCAAGGTTTACCTGCCATCGGGTGGTTCGCTGGTTATCGACCGCACCGAGGCCATGACCGTGGTCGACGTCAACACCGGAAAGTTCGTTGGATCCGGCGGAAACCTCGAGGAGACCGTCACCAAGAACAACCTGGAAGCCGCCGAGGAAATCGTGCGCCAGCTTCGCCTGCGCGACATCGGTGGCATCATCGTCGTTGACTTCATTGACATGGTCCTTGAGAGCAACCGCGATCTGGTGCTTCGCCGCCTGATTGAGTGCCTGAGCCGTGACCGTACCAAGCACCAGGTGGCCGAGGTCACCTCGCTGGGTCTGGTCCAGATGACTCGTAAGAAGCTGGGTATCGGCCTGCTGGAGGCTTTCAGTGAGCCTTGTGAGGCATGTGCCTCGCGCGGTGTGATTGTTCACCACGAGCCGGTAATGCGCCACAACAAGGCCAACGGTCTCGAGGATTCGAACTCAGGTTCTAGCAGTAAGTCAGACCGCAACAACCGCAAGCGCGACAAGTCTGACCGCAATAACTCGGATCGCAACAATTCGGACCGTGGAAACTCGGACCGCAACCGCGACAAGCAGGATTCGAAGGGCCGTGAGCACATCGAGGTAGCCAAAGTGGTTACCGCAGAGAGTGCAAACGCCCTCAGCAGCGTGATCGGCAAGATTGCAGCTTCGACCGTAGCCTCCCACGAGGCGGCCGGAGAAGCCGCACCAAGCGCCCTGACCGCTGCGGTAGCCAACGGAGATAAGCAGGGCGGCAACAAGCCGGCTGCTGCCACCGAGAAGCTGCTCGAGTCCGTCTTGGAGGCACTGCCAGAGCCTAAGGCTCCGGGTCAGGGCCGCCGCAAGCCACGTCGCGCCAGCTCTGCTGGTTCGGCGCCGACAACTCCAGGGGAGTAGTCACCCGAGGCAGCGCAATCCAGCGCTGTCTCAAGAAACAAACGCGAAACTGGCGAAACGCAGGTCGAAAGAGTTTGACCGAGCGCCAAAGGCAATGTAAACTAGTTCTTTGTTGCCCGCTGAGTCATCGCGCTGCAACTTATCAAGTCTTTAGAACAAAGGGTAGATCTGTGGTTTACGCAGTAGTCCGCGCAGGCGGCCGCCAGGAGAAGGTGTCGGTAGGCACCATCGTTACGCTCGACCGTGTTAAGGGAGACGCCAACGGCAAGATTGAGCTTCCTGCTCTGCTGCTGGTTGACGGCGACAAGGTCACCACCGATGCCAAGGCTCTCGCCAAGGTAAAGGTAACCGCCGAGGTCCTCAACGACCTCCGTGGCCCAAAGATCATCATTCAGAAGTACAAGAACAAGACCGGATACAAGAAGCGCATGGGCTTCCGTCACGATTTGACTCGTGTCCAGGTCACCGAGATCAAGTAGTAAAGGACTGACCCAAAATGGCATCTAAAAAGGGTGTTAGCTCTACTCGTAACGGTCGCGACTCCAACGCTCAGCGTCTCGGCGTAAAGCGCTACGCAGGCCAGGAAGTCAACGCAGGCGAGATCCTCGTTCGTCAGCGCGGAACCCACTTCCACCCGGGCGCAAACGTTGGTCGCGGCAAGGATGACACCTTGTTTGCACTGGCAGCCGGAGCAGTTGAGTTCGGTGTCAAGGGTGGCCGTCGCGTTGTAAACGTGGTTGTTGCCTAAGCGCATTCAAACTTTCTAACGTAGGCGAGCCCAGTGCTCGCCTATGTTTCATATCGCAGTAAACGCACCACCACGAAGGGAATGGTCCATGATCAGTTTTGTTGATCAAGTGACACTGCACGTCAGTGCAGGTAATGGTGGCGACGGCTGCGTATCTATCCACCGCGAGAAGTTCAAACCACTGGGTGGCCCAGACGGCGGTAACGGTGGTAACGGCGGCAGCATCTCGCTGCTTGCCGATGCATCGGTGACCACTCTTCTGGACTACCACTTCCAGCCGCACCGCAAGGGTACCGACGGCAACCAGGGCGCCGGTGACTTCAAGAACGGCGCAGCCGGCACTTCCCACGTTCTTCCGGTTCCAGTTGGCACCGTGGTTAAGAACAAGCAGGGCGAGTTCCTCGCCGACCTCGATGAAGACGGCATGGAGTTCGTCATCGCCGAAGGCGGTCTAGGTGGCCTCGGAAATGCTGCCATTGCGTCGTCCAAGCGCAAGGCGCCTGGATTCGCGTTGCTCGGTGTTCCTGGCTGGTCCGGCGACATCATCCTCGAGCTCAAGACCGTTGCAGACGTTGCCCTTGTTGGCTATCCATCGGCCGGCAAGTCGTCGCTGATTGCCGCCATGTCCGCAGCTCGTCCAAAGATTGCCGACTACCCGTTCACCACCCTGCACCCAAACCTTGGTGTGGTTCAGGCTGGCGAGGTGCGCTACACAATTGCCGACGTTCCTGGACTTATCGAGGGTGCATCGGAGGGACGCGGCCTCGGCCTGCAGTTCCTGCGTCACGTGGAGCGCTGCTCTGCGCTGCTGCACGTGCTCGACTGCGGCACCCTGGAAAGCGACCGCGACCCGATTCGCGACCTAGACATCATCTTGAACGAGCTTCGCCAGTACGAGGTTCCAGACAACGGCGTTCCATTGGTTGACCGTCCACAGCTGGTTGCCCTTAACAAGGTTGACCTGCCGGACGGCCGTGAAATGGCCGAGTTCGTCAAGGCCGACCTCGAAGCCCGCGGATATCGCGTCTTCCTGGTTTCGGCTGCAACCCACGAGGGTCTGCGCGAGCTGAACTATGCACTCGGGCAGTTGGTGAACGACGCTCGCAACGAGCGAAGTGCAGTTCCTGCCAAGCCTAGAATCACTCTGATGCAGTCGAAGCGCCCAGAGGGTGGCTTCAAGGTCACCAAGGAATTCGACGGCATGAACACCTTCTTCCGCATCGTTGGTGTCAAGCCAGAGCGCTGGGTAGCACAGACCAACTTCGGCAACGAAGAAGCAGTTGGTTACCTGGGTGACCGTCTGGCAAAGATCGGCATCGAGAACGAACTCTTCAAGGCCGGTGCAGTTGCCGGTGACACCGTGGTTATCGGTGAGGGTGATGGCGTCATCTTCGATTGGGAGCCAACCATTCAGAGCACCGCCGAATTGCTTTCCGGCCCACGCGGTACCGACACCCGTATCGGTACCAACGACCGGCGCACCAATGTCGAGCGTCGCAAAGAATACAAAGACCTCATGGATGCCAAGACCCGCCTGCGTGCCGAAATGGAAGCAGAGGGCAAGGCAGGCCTATTCCAGGATGACGACTTCGAGTAACTAAGGAAATCTCGTGAACCTCAGCCAGAGAGCAGCCATTGCAACGGCCAAGCGCATCGTTGTAAAGGTTGGTTCGTCCTCAATCACTGGCGGCAACGAGTCAAACATTGACCTCCTGATTGCTGCTCTAGCCGAGAGCCGTTCACGCGGCGTTGAGGTTGTGCTGGTTTCCTCCGGCGCCATTGCAACCGGTATGCCACTGCTCAACCTCACCAACAAGCCGAGTGACCTTCCAACCAGCCAGGCCCTGGCCGCCGTTGGTCAGTCTCGTTTGATTGCCCGCTACCAGGCGTCCCTGGAGCGATTCGGCTGGATTGCCGGCCAGGTTCTGCTCACCAGCGAAGATCTGGACGGCGAAGTAACCCGCACCAACGCCAAGCACGCCATCGACCGCCTGGTTGAACTGGGCGTGCTCCCAATCGTCAACGAGAACGACACCGTTGCAACCGCCGAGATTCGCTTCGGTGACAACGACCGCCTGGCTTCCCTGGTTGCTGCATTGGTTGAGGCTGACGCCCTGGTGCTGCTGAGTGACGTTGATGCCCTCTACACCGCGCCTCCAAGCACGCCTGGTGCTACTCGCATCGAAGAGGTTGCCTACGGTCAAGACCTCTCGGCCGTAGAAACCGGAGACACCTCCACCGGTGTTGGCACCGGGGGAGCGGTCACCAAGTTGGCTGCCGCGAAATACGCCACCGATGCCGGTGTTGACGTGGTTCTCACCAGCATCTCCAATGTGGAGGCTGCGCTCTCAGGCGCATCGGTGGGCACCTGGTTTAAGTCAAAGTCTTAGTACGCCGATTTAGGATTGAAACATGGCAACCGCTACCGACAGAATTCGCGCCGCTAAGGCAGCATCAAGCTCCATTGGGCTGGCCAACACTCACGTTAAGAACGCTGTGTTGCGCAAGATTGCGGAGCTGCTGCCGGAGCGCAATGCCGAGATTCTGGCCGGAAACGCCAAGGACATGGAGCGAGCCGCGGCCGAGGGAATGTCGGTTGGTCTGCAGGACCGACTCCGCCTAGACGCCGCTCGCATTCACGGTCTGGCCAAGGCTGTCCTAGAGGTTGCAGAACTTCCTGACCCAGTTGGTGATGTGATTCGCGGCCGCACCCTTCCAAACGGACTCCATCTGCAGCAGGTGCGCGTTCCATTCGGTGTGATTGGTGCAATCTACGAAGCTCGCCCAAACGTGACCGTAGACATCGCGGCGCTGGCCATCAAGAGTGGCAATGCCTCTGTACTTCGCGGCGGCACAGCTGCCGAGCACTCCAACCGAGCGCTGGTTCAGGTCCTGCAGGACGCACTCGAACTCTGCGGTGTTGACCGCAACTCCGTGCAGAGCGTTGACGAGTTTGGTCGACCAGGCGCACAGGAAATGATGCAGGCGGTTGGCCTCATCGACGTTCTCATTCCACGTGGCGGCCACAGCCTGATTCAGACCGTACTCAACGAGTCGAAGGTTCCTGTCATTGAAACCGGTGAGGGAGTGGTTCACGTCTTCATCGATGCCACCGCCCGTGCCGACTGGGCCGTTGAGATCATGTTGAATTCCAAGACTCAGAAGATTGGCGCCTGCAACGCAGCCGAGACCATGCTGGTTCACCAGGACGCCTATGACCGCGTCATGCCAGCCCTGGTTGAGGCGCTGCAGAGCAACAAGGTGACCTTGCACGGTGACGAGCGCACCCAGGCAGCCTTTAGCAACATTGTTCCTGCCACAGAGCACGACTGGGCAACCGAGTACTTGGCCATGGATCTGGCCATCAAGACGGTTTCGTCGCTGGATGAGGCGCTGGCTCACATTGCCAAGTACTCCACTAAGCACACCGAGGTGATTGTCACCGAGGACTACTCCAACGCGGAGCGCTTCATAAACGAGGTAGACGCCGCGGCCGTGATTGTGAACGCCTCTAGCCGCTTCACCGACGGTGGAGAGTTTGGCTTTGGAGCCGAGGTTGGCATCAGCACCCAAAAGCTACACTCGCGTGGTCCAATGGGCCTGCCGGAGCTCACCAGCACCAAGTGGATTGTTCGCGGCAACGGCCACGTTCGCGCTTAGCCTAGGCTAATCTGGAAGAAACAAGGAGTCCCATGAAGCACGTAATCACTCTTGCCGAAGGCGCTAGCAGCCTGCCTTTCCCAACCGTAGTAACTGGCATCATCGCCATGGGTATCTTCATCCTGCTCGGTTTCATCACCTGGTCCTACCGCGACGTGGCAAACCGTCACGACCACAAGACCAACAACAACTCCCACCACTAGGCAACGCTTAGGGTGACGGCCGGCACCAGCATCGGAGTCTTTGGCGGCTCCTTTGACCCCATTCACAACGGCCACATTCGGGCGGCAGAAGCCGTATTCAACGCACTCGAACTAGACCGGCTCATCTTTGTTCCGGCCGGAAATCAGTGGCAGAAGAATGCTTCCGCTACGGCCGAGCAGCGTCTTCAGATGGTTGAACTTGCCCTTGCCGAACACCCTGAGTTTGAGGTTTCGGCAATAGACGTAAGTCGCGGCGGTGCCACCTATACGGCAGACACCCTGGCTGAGTTGGCTGCTCAAAATCCCGGCGCCAAACTCTTCTTCATTCTCGGCACCGATGCGCTTGCCGGCATCGAGAGCTGGAACCGCGCCGATGAGGTGTTGGACCTGGCTCAGTTCGTGGTCATTACTAGGCCTGGTTCGGATTTGGTTGTTCCAGATTTAGCTCGCGGGAGGGTTTGGGAACTGGAGATTGACGCTCTAGACCTGAGCAGTACAGAATTCAGGGAAAAGTACGCCTCTGGCGGTAACTTTGCTGACTTGGTTCCGGCCAGCGTGTTACTTTACATCAAGGAAAATCAGCTCTACAAGGACTCCAAATGAACGACCAACCAATGACGCGGCGCGAAGCGCGCGAGTTGGAGCGTTTGAAGGCCGGCCAGACGGAGCCCACCGAGATCGGCAACTATTTCCCAAAGACTGGTTCAACCTCAACAGTCTTGGAGCACACCTCACTCGTTGTTGAGGCAGTTCCAGACCTAAACAACCTCTCGCTTGTACTTCCGGAGTCAGGCTCGGTTCTCACCACCGGTGCAATCGAACTTCCTTGGCTCAAGCCAGAAGCCGAAACCGGTCAGGTGGAGGTAATCGAGGCAGCGGCGGAAGCCGATCATGCCGCTGAGGCCGAGGTTTTGGAAAACACGGTTACCGGCATTCAGCCAATTGCGGCTCGCAATCACCAGCGTTCGCGTCGTAAGGCATCGGTGTTCCCAGACCGACTCCGCAAGGGCTGGGGAGTGGTGCATCTGGTGCTCATCTCTGGCTTCGTTTTGTTTGCACTATTTGTAGCCTTCGCAGCGTCCCTGCTGCTTGGCCTAATCCGTTTCTAGCTTCACCCAAACCCAAAAGGACACCTTGACTGCATCAGCTCGCTCCCTCGAAATCGCACAGATTGCCGCAACCGCGGCTCAGGACAAGTTGGGAGAAAACGTAGTTTGCCTAGATGTAACAGGCTTGTTCCCGCTGGCAGATATCTTCCTCTTCGTATCCGCCCGCAACGAACGCCAGGTGGCAGCAATCGCAGATGAGATCGCAGACCAGCTGCACCTCGCCGGCGTTAAGCTGCAGCGTCAAGAGGGTAAGGCCGCCGGTCGTTGGATCCTATTGGACTTCGGTGACATGCTGGTGCACGTCATGCACGAGGAGGAGCGCCTGTTCTACTCCATCGAGCGCCTCTGGAAGGATGCCGTTCCGGTTCAACTCATTGAGAGTTAAGCGTTGCTTCGCAATGCAACCAAATTTGGTGTAAACTAATCAGGTTGCTCGGCAATGTTCGGGCCTGTGGCGCAGCTGGTAGCGCACCTGCATGGCATGCAGGGGGTCAGGGGTTCAAGTCCCCTCAGGTCCACCAAGAACCTCCCTTCGGGGAGGTTTTTCGTTTAAGCGTTTTGCCTTTTCAAAGCCAAGAGTTAGTTGCAATGAGCTCGGTCGAGCTCAACCACTTTGGCCACTCGGCGGGCGTACTTCTCTTCGGTATAGCCCAGCCACTCGGTGGTCATCCAAACGCGGACAATCTCCATGGCAATGGCTGCGCCGATGATCTTCCCACCGATGCACAGAGCGTTGGTGTTGCTGTGGGACCTAGCGAGTTCAGCGCAGAAAGAGTCCTGGCAAACAGCGGCGAAGACATTCGGGAGTTTGTTGGCAATCATCGCCGAGCCGTAGCCAACACCATCCACCAGGATTGCGCGGTCCACTTCGCCACGGGAGAGAGCTGCGGCAGCTGGGTAAACATAGTCTGGGAGATCGGCGGCGGCATCGGTGTGGGTTCCAAAGTCAACCACCTCGTGGCCTTGAAGTTCCAGCCAGTTTTTGATTTCAAGTTTGAGTGCCAGACCGGCGTGGTCGTTGGCCATGGCTATCTTCATGAGGCGTCTCCCAATCTAAACCGGTCTTTTATTTCGGCTTGGTTACTAAAGTTACTCCACGCATTCAAAATCGTTTGGATGTGAATAGACTGGGCACAACCGCACAGTAAGGCAAGAATTGCAGTCCGCAGAACCCGCTATCAGCCTGGTAGGTCTTGAGAAAACCTTCGGTGCCACGCGTGCCGTAAATCACCTGGATCTCAATGTTGAGGCAGGCGAGTTCTTCTCCATGCTCGGCCCTTCCGGTTCGGGTAAAACCACGGTGCTTCGCCTAATCGCCGGCTTTGAGACGCCTACCGCCGGCCAAATCAAAATCTTCGGCACCGATGTAACCAAAGCGGCACCCTTCGACCGTGACGTGAATACGGTTTTCCAGGACTACGCTCTCTTCCCGCACATGACGGTTCAGGAGAACGTGGAATACGGCCTTCGGGTCAGGGGAGTGCACAAGAGTGAGCGAGCCAAGGCCGCGCTCGAGGCGCTGCAGATGGTTCAGCTAGAGGCGCTTGCCCAGCGCAAGCCAAATCAGCTTTCCGGTGGCCAGCGTCAGCGTGTGGCTCTCGCCCGCGCAATCGTACTCAAGCCAAAGGTGCTCTTGCTCGACGAGCCGCTCGGCGCTCTTGACCTCAAGTTGCGGGAGCAGATGCAGGTTGAGCTCAAGGCGTTGCAGCGTTCGCTTGGAATCACGTTCGTCTTTGTGACTCACGACCAGGAGGAGGCGCTCTCGCTCTCCGACCGAGTGGCGGTATTCAATAACGGAGCCATAGAGCAGGTAGGCACGCCACGCGAGCTCTACGAAAACCCAACAAGCCCATTCGTGGCAGGGTTCGTGGGTACCAGCAACATCTTCAACGCCGAGGAGGCTGGCAAGTACTTCGGCCAGGCGGCATCGGTGTCTGTACGACCAGAACGACTCTCGTTTACGCCGAGCGTTTCAGGCGAGCATGTCCTAGATGTCACCGTCAAAGAGGTCATATACGTTGGCGTTGCCAGTCGAGTGATCTGCACGCTTGACGGTCGCGAGATAACAGTGCTTCACCGTGCGGAAGACTCCACTCTGCCTAGCCGGGGCCAGGCACTCAAGGTTTATGTTTCTAGTTCGGATCTGGTTCAGCTTGGTGCCCGCTAACCGGCGAGCATCGTACAAAGGAGAAAAATGAAGTTAGCAGCAATGAAGCTGTCGGCGCTCTTCGTTGGAGCGGCGATGGTTCTAAGTGCCTGTGGCACTGCGACTCCCAGCTCGAGTTCGGCAACTAGCCTGAGCAAGCTGGGCAAGGGAGAGGGAACTCTCTCGCTACTCGGTTGGCCTGGATACGCCGAAGACGGATCCAACGACCCAAAGGTTGACTGGGTTACCCCGTTTGAGAAGGCCACCGGCTGTCAGGTAACCTTCAAGTCCTACGGCACCAGCGACGAGGCTCTAAACCTATTCAAGACCGGCAACTACGATGCCATTGCCGCCTCTGGTGACGCAACCCTCCGCCTGATCGCATCGGGCCAGGTTCAGCCACTCAACACCAAGCTCATCCCGTCGTACAAGAACGTCTATTCGTTCCTGAAGAACCGTGACTGGAACACTGTTGATGGTCAGACCTACGGCGTGCCTCACGGCTACGGCGCCAACTTGCTCATGTACAAGAAGGACGTGGTCAAGCCGGCTCCAACATCGTGGAGCGTAGTTTTCGACGGTTCGAGCGCCTACAAGGGTCACGTGACCGCCTACGACTCGCCAATCTACATCGCGGATGCAGCGGTCTACCTCATGGCACACAAGCCAGAGCTAGGTATCAAGGACCCTTACGCACTCGACGACAAGCAGCTCGCGGCAGCAGTTGACCTTCTCAAGGCTCAGCGCGCCAACATCAGCGAGTACTGGAGCGACTACCTCAAGGAGATCTCGGCCTTCGAGTCTGGCGACTCGGTTGTGGGAACCACCTGGCAGGTAATCGTGAACTCCATGTCAGCCAAGGCCAACGTGGGTTCGGTGCTGCCTTCGGAAGGCGCCACCGGTTGGAGTGACTCCTGGATGGTTTCAAGCAACACCAAGCACGTGAACTGTGCCTACAAGTGGCTTGACTACATCGAC
>JAGWUG010000016.1 GCA_028868555.1 Actinomycetales bacterium
CAATGCACACCACCATCGACAGCCTGCGCTCGCTCGGTGTTGAGGTTGATGATGCCAGCACCGGCTCGCTCCCATTCACCGTAAAGGGAAACGGCTCGGTACCAGGTGGACAGCTGACCATCGATGCCTCAGCCTCGAGCCAGTTTGTCTCCGGTCTGCTACTTAGCGCCGCTCGTTTTGAGAATGGCCTGACTCTCAACCACGAGGGTGAGCACCTGCCTTCGCTTCCTCACATTGAGATGACTCTGGACACCCTCGCCAAGCGTGGCGTCCGGGTCTCTAACCCCAACCCAACCGAGTGGCGAGTTGAGCCGGGGCCAATTCGCGGTGGCGTGGTTGCCATCGAGCCGGACCTGTCTAATGCCGGCCCCTTCCTGGCAGCCGCGATGGTTGCCGGTGGCTCTGTCACTATTCCTGGCTGGCCAGATGTCACTACCCAGGTGGGCGACGAGTTCGACGGCATTCTGCAGCAGATGGGCGCCGAGATTGTGCGTGACGAACGTGGCCTGACCATCACCGGTAGCGGCGACATTCGCGGCATCGAGATCGACCTTTCCATCGGTGGCGAACTAGCACCTGTGGTTGCGGCCCTGGCGGCTATTGCTAGCACTCCGAGCCGAATCTGGGGCATTGCGCACCTGCGCGGCCACGAGACCGATCGTCTGGCGGCGTTGGCAACCGAGATCAACCGCATCGGTGGGGTTTGCCGCGAGACCGCGGACGGACTTGAGATTGACCCGAGCGAAAACCTACACGGCGCGCTCTGGCACAGCTACGAAGACCACCGCATGGCAACCGCCGGTGCCATTATTGGCCTCCGGGTTCCCGGCATTGAGGTTGAGGACATCTCCACCACCAGCAAGACCATGCCAGACTTTGCCCAAATGTGGCTGCAGATGGTTGAGGCCAAGTAGTTGAGTTGGCTCTATGAACCAGACGGCAGCGGTCACGACCTAGACGAGACCGACGTTAGGGTTAGGCCAAATCCCAAGGGCAACAAGCCTCGCACCAAGATTCGCCCGCAGCACGAGAGTGCCCCGGTGGGCATGGTTCTCGGAGTTGACCTCGGTCGCTACCGAGTTCTTCTCAACGATGGTGGACGCATGGTTGACGCCACTCTCGCGAAAGAACTGCGCAAGGCGGGTCCGGTGGTTGGCGACATAGTTGCCCTCGCCGGAGACACCAGTGAGACGGTTGGCGCCTTGGCTCGGGTGGTTCGAATCGAGCCGCGAAAGACCCTGCTTCGCCGAAGTGCCGACGACAGCGATGTGGTTGAGCGCGTCATCGTGGCGAACGCCGACCAGATGGTGATTGTGGTCGCGATTGCCAATCCGGAGCCAAGAACCCGTCTGATTGACCGCTACGTTGCAGCCGCCTTCGATGCCGGTTTGCGCCCTATCCTCTGCATCACCAAGACCGACCTGGCAAACCCAGACGAGTTCATCTCGCACTTTGCGGGTCTCGACATTCCGGTCATTCTCAATCGCTCCGATGCCCCGAGCCTGCCCGCCCTCCGAAGCGTTCTGAACGGTCACACCAGCGTTGTGGTTGGCCACTCGGGAGTTGGCAAGAGCACCATGGTGAACGCCCTGGTACCGGGAGCCCTGCTCGCCACCGGACACGTCAACGCAGTTACCGGCCGCGGCCGCCATACTTCAACCGCGGTTCGCGCCATCGCCCTCGATGGAGAGATCGGTGCCACCGGCTGGATCATCGACACCCCAGGAGTGCGCTCCTTCGGGCTCGGTCACGTGAAGTTTGAGAACCTAATCCGCAGCTTCGAGGACCTGTACAAGGTGATTCAGGAATGTCCGCGCGGTTGCACCCACCTGGCCGGTGCTCCGGACTGCGGTCTAGACGAGGCAGTTGAAGCCGGTTCACTCGGTGTTCATGGTGCCGCCCGCGTAGATTCACTACGACGCCTCATGGCCTCGCTCTCGGACAAATCTGAGTACTAATCGCCCGCTAAATTTGAAGTATGACTGACTTCGCCGCGGACCTGGCGCTCGCCCACAAGCTTGCTGACGCCGCAGACCAGATTTCGCTGGCCCGCTTCCGTGCCCTGGACCTAAAGGTTGAGACCAAGCCAGACCGCTCCCCCGTCACCGATGCAGATCAGGCAGTGGAGCAGGCCCTGAAGGCTATCCTCGCCACCGATGCCCCGGCCGACGGAATCATCGGCGAAGAATTTGGTGTCAGCGGAAGCGCTGACCGCAAGTGGATCATCGACCCAATCGACGGAACCGCCAACTACCTGCGTGGAGTTCCGGTCTGGGCCACCCTGATTGCGCTCTCGATTGACCAGAAGCCAGTGCTCAGCGTGGTCTCCGCTCCGGCTCTAGGTCGCCGCTGGTGGGCAGCTCCCGGCATCGGTGCGTTCACCCGCGATGTTGATGGTTCGGTCCGTCAGCTGGCCGTCAGCGGTATTTCCGAGCTTGAATACGCCTCGCTCAGCTACAACAACCTGCAGCTCTGGGACAGCTTTGGCTACCTAGACCAGTTGATGGGCATGAGCCGCCAGGTCTGGCGCACCCGCGCCTACGGCGACTTCCTAAGCTACATGTATCTGGCCGAAGGATCTGTTGACATCGTGGCCGAGCACGACCTCAAGATTTACGACATCGCCGCTCTGGTGCCAATCGTGGAGCAGGCCGGCGGCAAGTTCAGCGCCATCGATGGTCCGCTCACCGAGGATTCATCATCGGTATTGGCCACCAACGGGCCGCTGCACGAGACGAGCCTGAAGGGGTTTGCGCGCTAGCCCCAGCGCTCGGCTGAATAGTCGCTCTGAATGCGGCGGATGGTTCCGCTTGCGCTTCGGAGAATGATTGAGTCGGTGCGAATGATCGGACCCTTGCGGCGCACACCCTGAACCAGTCCGCCATCGGTGACACCGGTTGCCACAAAGAGGGTGTTGTCGCTGGTAACCAGTTCGTCGGCGCTGTAGACGTAGTTCATCTTCAAGCCTGCGGCGATGCCTCGGGCGGCCTCTTCCTCATCCTTAGGAGCGAGCATTCCTTGAATGAATCCACCGAGGGCCTTGATGGCGCAGGTGGTGACGATTCCCTCCGGGCTGCCACCGGTGCCAACGCACATGTCGATGCGGGTGCCATACATTGCGGCATTGATTCCACCAGCAACGTCACCGTCGAGCATGAGGCGGGTTGCCGCTCCGGCAGCGCGAATATCTTCGATGAGGCCGGCGTGACGCGGGCGGTCGAGAACCGCGATCACCATCTCGTCCACCGGCTTGCCCTTAGCCTTAGCCAGAAGGCGAATGTTCTCGGCAATCGGCAGGCGAATGTCGAGCACTCCCCTAGCCTCCTCGCCGGCAACCAGCTTGTCCATGTAGAAAACGGTGGACGCATCAAGCATGGATCCGCGGTCGGCCACGGCGATAACGCTGAGTGCGTTCTGACGGCCGGCTGCCGTAAGCGAGGTTCCGTCGATTGGGTCTACGGCGATGTCACACATTGGGCCCTGGCCGCTACCGACCTGCTCGCCGTTGTAAAGCATCGGGGCGTCGTCTTTTTCGCCCTCACCAATGACGATTACGCCCTGCATGTCAACGGTGGAAAGGAATGCGCGCATTGCGTCTACGGCCGCACCATCGGCCGCGTTCTTGTCGCCCTTGCCGATGAAGTGGCGGGCGCTAATCGCGGCGGCCTCCGTGGCACGCACCAGTTCCATTCCCAGGTTGCGGTCGGGGCGAAGGTTCTTTACAAAGTCCAAGTGGCTCATCATCGAGTCTTTCTGTGGTGCTCCCGCGCGGCATTGCATCGGTGTTTCAACACTACTGCCGCTACCGCGGCGCTCCCTGTGGGTTTCCCTAACGTTCGTCCTGGAAAAGTTAGTGTCACGGTGACACTAAGTGCTATAGTGAGTTAAAGTCACAGTTACTCTTACTGTCCCGTTTCTCTCCCCGCAGGAGCATCGATGCAGCCAAATCTGGCAATCAGCACCGTGATCTTTGCCCTGCGCCCGGACGAGAACGGTCGAAACACCCTCATGATTCCGCTGGTGAAGCGCATCCGTGAGCCTCACCTGGGTAAATGGGCCCTCCCCGGTGGCCCACTAGTTGGAAACGAGTCACTGGACGAAGCTGCGGCCCGCAACCTGCGCGAGACCACCGGACTGACCCCGCGCTACCTGGAGCAGCTCTACTCCTTTGGTGCACCTGAGCGATCGGCCGGAGCCGCCGCAGAACGAGTGGTTTCCATCGTCTACTGGGCTCTCGTTGGCACCGACGAAGCCGACCGCGCGGTTGAGAGCGAAAACGTTCACTGGCTGGCCGCCGACTGCCTGCCAGAACTTGCCTTCGACCACAACCTGATTGTGGAGTACGCTCTCTGGCGCCTTCGTGCCAAGCTCAACTATTCCCGCGTTGCCCACGGCTTCCTCGGCGAGGAATTCACCCTGGCTCAGCTTCGCGAGGTCTACGAGATTGTGCTCGGACGCCCGCTGGACAAGGGCAACTTCCGTCGTTCGGTTGAGGCATCGGGGGCAATCATCCCAACCGGACGCGTTGTGGCTGGCGCCTCAAACCGTCCACCGGCTCTTTACACCTACGACAAGACCCGCAGCCTGGCTGACCGCGGCCCCCTCAACAAGCCATCGGACTACTAGTCCGAGAGTAAGAAAGCAGTAGAAGACATGACTCCCACAGCATCGGTGAATGAGCGCATTCAGCTGGCAGTGAAGGGTGTGCAGGGTTCCACCTGTGACACCGAACTGGCCAAGGGTCCGTGGGAGTTTGACAAGGGCATGGCCGAATATGGCCCAGGAGCCTCTAGCGAAGACCACATTCCACTGGGCGCGCCGGTTCAGGCACAGATTCCTGCCGAGTACCGTGCAGCGAGCGACGAGGTGCTGCAAGAGCGCATCCGTGCCGCCAAGGCCACGCTCGGTGACGATGTTGTGATCCTGGGCCACTTCTACCAGCGTGACGAGATTGTTCAGCACGCCGACTACCTCGGTGACAGTTTCCAGCTGGCGGTTGCAGCGAAGGGCCACCCAAACGCCAAGGCGATTGTCTTCTGCGGCGTTCACTTCATGGCTGAAACCGCCGATGTGCTGAGCAACGATGACCAGGCCGTGATTCTGCCCAACCTGGCCGCGGGTTGCTCGATGGCCGACATGGCCGACAGCGCCAGCGTTGAAGAGTGCTGGAAGCAGCTGACCGAGATTTACGGTACCGAACCGAATGCAGAGGGCAAGGTGCCGGTGATTCCCGTCACCTACATGAACTCTTCGGCAGCCCTGAAGGCCTTCTGCGGCCGCAACGGCGGCATCGTCTGCACCAGTTCCAACGCCGCAACCGTTCTGGAGTGGGCTTTCGAGCGCGCCGAGCGGGTTCTCTTCTTCCCGGACCAGCACCTGGGCCGCAACACCGCTCTAGCCATGGGCATCGCCCTGGAACAGATGCCGCTCTGGTGGGGTCGCAAGGCCCTCGGCGGCAACGACGAGCAGCAGCTGCGCGACGCCAAGGTGATTCTCTGGAATGGCTTCTGCTCGGTTCACAAGCGTTTCAATGTTGGCCAGATCGAGAAGGCCCGTCAGGACTACCCGGGCGTGCGCGTAATTGTGCACCCGGAGTGCCCAATGGACGTGGTCCAGGCCGCCGATGAGTACGGATCCACCGACTACATTCGTCGCGCCGTAGAGGGCGCCACCGAGCCATCGGTGTTTGCCATTGGCACCGAGGTGAACATGGTGCAGCGCCTAGCCGCGCAGTACCCGCAGCACACCATCTTCTGCCTCGACCCGGTGATCTGCCCCTGCTCCACCATGTACCGCATTCACCCGGCCTACCTCGCCTGGGTGCTTGAGGAACTGGTGAAGGGAAATGTGGTCAACCAGATTGTGGTTGACCAGGCCGTTCAGGCCGATGCCAAGGTTGCCCTCGAGCGCATGCTCGCGGCGCTGCCGAAGTAACCGGGGCTGAGAGAGACTGCAAAGCGCATGAAGGTAATAGTTGTCGGCAGCGGCATCGCGGGCTTGTACACCGCGGTGAAGGCAGCCGCGCAGCACGAGGTGACCCTGATCACCAAGGATGTGCTGGGCGAGAGCAACACCCACTACGCACAGGGTGGCATTGCCGCGGTTACCGCCACCGATGACAGTGTTGCCGAGCACGTAGCCGACACCATCTACGCGGGTGCTGGCCTTTGTTGGGAACCGGCGGTGCAGGCGCTTTGCGAGCAGGGACCACACAGCCTAAATGAGCTGATTCGGTTTGGCGTCGAGTTTGACCGCGCCGAGCAGGCAGCCAAGGGGTCTGAATTCGCCTTAGGCCTCGAGGCGGCTCACTCACACGCGCGAATCCTCCACGTGGGTGGCGACGCCACTGGAGCCGGAATCAGCAATGCCCTGGTTCAGACCCTCAAGCGCTCCAAGGCGCGGGTTCTAGAGCACACCCTGGTCACGGACCTCGTGGTCGACAGCAACCGCGTGGTTGGCGTTTCAGTGTTCTCATCGGAGGGTCTGGAAACTCTCGAGGCAGACATCGTGGTGCTTGCCAGCGGCGGTGCCGGTCAGCTCTACCGTCACACCACCAACCCGGCAGTGACGACGGGCGACGGCGTTGCTCTGGCTCTGCGAGCCGGCGCGGTGTTGGCCGACCTCGAGTTCTATCAGTTCCACCCAACCGCGCTCGCGGTGCCCGGCTCGTTCCTGATCTCCGAGGCCGTTCGTGGCGAAGGTGCGGTACTCATCAACAACCGCGGCGAACGCTTCATGCAGAAGCTGCACCCGATGGCCGAGCTTGCTCCACGCGACGTTGTGGCCCGCGCCATTCAGCGCGAGATGCTATCCCAGGGCGGCGAACCGGTCATGCTGGATGCCACCGGTTTGGGTGCAGACTTCCTCAGCCAGCGCTTCCCCGGCATCAGTGCTGCCTGCCGCTCCTATGGTCTCAACCTGGCCAAGCAGCCTATCCCCGTCACTCCTGCAGCCCACTACTGGATGGGCGGCATTGCCACCGATGTCTTCGGGCGCAGCTCAATCCCAGGTCTGTTCGCGGTGGGCGAGGTTGCCTGCAACGGCTCCCACGGAGCAAACCGCCTGGCGTCCAACAGCCTGCTCGAATCGCTCGTCTTCGCTGACCGTGCCAGCTCGGTACTGGACCAACCATGGCCTGCAGACTTCGGCTTTGCCCGCTTCAACGACCAGCCACCGATGCGCGAACTCGAGGTTGACCTGGGCTACCCGTCGGATGCCCCGGTGGTTGACCGCGTTGAGCTACAGACTCAGATGTGGGACAACGTGGGCCTCGCGCGAGACGACATGGGGCTGCGCACCGCCCGCAACGCCTTCAGGGCCTGGCGTCCGCAGAAGCGCTCGCTTCGCCTATTCACCGACTACGAAGACGCCAACCTTCTCGACCTTGCCAAGGTTGTGACAGCGGCTGCGCTTGCCCGTACCGAGAGTCGCGGTGCCCACTTCCGTTTGGATCACACCGAGACCAACCCAAACTTTGCCCGTCCAATCACCGTTCGAAAGGCCTAAAGTGCTGTCGAAAATCATCATCGAAGAGGCCGTAAAGCGCTCACTGCTTGAAGACGCGCCCTGGGGTGACGCAACCTCCGAGCACCTGATCCCGGCCGACGCGATCGCCACCGCACAGCTGGTGGCCCGTGAACCTGGAGTGATGGCGGGTGGCGAGGTTTTTGCCGCGGCTTTCACGCTGGTGGATGCATCGGTGCAGGTGAAGCTGCACATTGCCGATGGCGACAAGTTTGAGGCCAAGCAGTTGCTGGCAACCGTGACCGGACCAGCCCGCGCTGTCCTCACCGGAGAGCGAGTTGGGCTGAACTTTGTGCAGCGCATGGCCGGCATTGCAACCCACACAGCCCAGTACGTTTCTGCGGTGGCCGGCACCGGCGCCAAGATTGTCGACACCCGCAAGACCACCCCCGGGCTGCGTCCATTTGAGAAGCACGCCGTTGCCTGCGGTGGCGGTCACAATCACCGTTACAGCCTCTCCGATGCCGTTATGGCCAAGGACAACCACCTGGCCATCCTTACCCGCGGCGGCAAGGACCTCACCACCGAGTTGAGGCGCGTCAAGAGCGAGCTGGGCCACACCACTCACCTAGAGGTTGAGGTGGATTCGCTCGAGCAGATTCCGCCAGTTCTGGCAGCCGGTGTGGACACCATCATGCTTGATAACTTCTCGCTCGAGAACCTGCGCGCTGGTGTTGCACTCATCGGTGGCGCCTGCATCATCGAGGCCAGCGGCGGCGTGAACCTGAACACCGTGCGAGCCATTGCGGAAACCGGTGTTGACGTAATCTCGGTCGGCGCGCTCACCCACCAGATCCACTCGCTAGACCTCGGTCTCGACATCGAAATCGACTAGTGCTCTACCTCGACCACGCCGCTACAACTCCGGTCAAGCCGGAGGTGTTGAAGGCCGCCTGGCCCTACCTCACCGAGGAATTCGGCAACCCTTCATCGGTGCACGAGACTGGCCTTCGAGCCAAGGCTGCGTTGGACTGGGCTCGCGAGACCTGCGCCGAGTTTTTGGGCGTCTACCCGCACGAGATTGCCTTTACGTCGGGCGGAACCGAGTCCAACAACCTTGCCATCCTTGGCATTGCGCTTGGCTCGCCGCGCGGTAGGCACATCGTGTCGGCCCGTACGGAGCACTCATCGGTGTTGGCCTGCCTGGACTACCTGGAGCGCTCCCACGGGTTTGAAATCAGCTATTTGGAGGTTGACGGCGAAGGGCGAGTTAGCCCCACTGCGCTGCGTTCGGCCCTGCGCCCTGGCACCACTCTCGTATCACTGATGCTTGCCAACAATGAGACGGGCTTGATTCACCCGGTGGCTCAGCTGGCTGAAGTAGCGGCAGAGTTTGAGGTTCCATTCCACACCGATGCCGTGCAGGCGCCAGGCTGGCTGGATCTAAAAGTGCCGGAACTTGGAGTCCAGGCTCTCAGCCTGAGCGGCCACAAGTTTGGCGCGCCCAAGGGCAGCGGTCTGGTTTACCTGAGCTCAGCTCTTACCGTTGAGCCATTGATTCACGGTGGCGGGCAGGAGCAGGGGCTTCGCTCGGGGACCCAGAACCTGGCTTGGACGGTTGCACTAGCCGTGGCACTGCAACTTGCCGAAGAACCAGGGACGGCTCAGGCGAAGACTGGTGCCGTGAGCGCCGCTTTCATCGATGGAGTCATGACCGAGTTTCCAAATGCACATCTCACCGGCCCCTCCCCCGAATCCGGCGAGCGCCACCCCGCCATTGCGTCATTTACCTTTGAAGGCATAAACGGGGAGACGCTGCTGCTTGAGCTGGAGAACGCCGGGGTTCAGTGCTCGAGTGGTTCTGCATGCTCAGCCGGATCAACCGAACCCAGCCACGTGCTAACCGCCCTGGGAATCGCTCCCGACACCTGTCGCACCGCGGTTCGCTTCTCCTTCGGCCACGACGCCACCGCCGACGATTCTGCGCGCGCCTTGGCGGCTTTGCGCACCGCTCTGGCTCGGCTAGGCTGACCAAATGAGAATCCACAAGGCTTGGATTGTCGCTTCGGTTACCTTCCTGGTTCTTATTGCCGCTGCCGCATTCCGCTCCACCACATCAGTGCTTTACATGCCCATCGAGATGGAGTTCGGGTGGGACCGCGTAACTACCTCGGGCGCGGTATCGCTCAACATTCTCATTTACGGCCTAACTGCGCCTTTTGCCGCAGTTCTGATGAACCGCTTGGGCCTGAAGAAAGTGGCCCTGGCCGCGCTGGCTCTAATCGCTCTGGGCACGGCCCTCACCACCGTGATGACCAAGCCGTGGGAGCTCTACGTTGAATGGGGCATCCTGGTTGGAGTGGGAACCGGCTGCCTGGCTCTAGCCGGCGGCGCCCAGGTGGCCAGCTCCTGGTTTGTGAAGCACCGTGGTCTCGTCACCGGCATCTTCTCGGCAGCCTATGCCACCGGCTCACTGGTGTTTCTGCCTTTCATCGCCCAGACCGCCAACTCGGTGGGTTGGCGCCAGGCAACCCTCATCGTGAGCGTCTTCTGCCTAGCCATCATCCCCATCTGGTGGCTGGTCTTCCAGAACGCCCCTAAGCCTCCGCAGACCCCGCTGGGTGGAAGCATCGATGATGTTGCAGCCAAACCACCGGTTACCGTTTCCGCAAACTGGCTGGCCATGAAGCAGGCGGTGCGCAAGCCAGCGTTCTGGGCACTGGCCGGAACCTTCTTTGTCTGCGGCTGGACCACCAACGGTCTGATCGGTGCCCACTTTATTCCGGCTGCTCACGACCACGGCATGCCCACCAACCTGGCGGCTGGGCTTCTTGCCACCGTGGGAATTTTCGACTTCATCGGAACCATTGCATCTGGTTGGCTGACTGACCGCTTCAACTCCGCATACCTGCTAGTTGCCTACTACGGCCTACGTGGCCTTGCGCTGTTCACTGTTCCGTTCGTCCTAGGCCCAGACGTGCAGCCACCGATGCTCTTCTTCGTGGTCTTCTACGGCCTGGACTGGATTGCTACCGTTCCCCCGACTGTCGAACTCTGCCGCAAGCACTTTGGCATCAACAACGCCAGCCTGGTATTTGGTTGGGTGTTTGCCAGCCACATGGTTGGTGCAGCAATCGCCAGCTCGTTCGCCGGCTGGATTCGCCAGTACCAGGGCGACTACTTCATCGCCTGGATCACCGCAGCTGTGCTCTGCCTTGCCGCCGCAGCCTACTCGCTTACTCTGCGAAAGTCACCTGCTAAGGCTTAGTCGTCGCTGCCCTCGCCAGAGTCAGACGAGTCGCCTGAATCGCTGGAGCTGGAGTCAGAGCTGTCACTCACGTCCGAACTGTCGCTGTCGCCGGTGTCCTCGCCCTGGTCGTCTGCCTCGATACCCTGGTCATCAGAGTCGTCATCGGTGCTGGCGAAGGTTGGGGCTGGCATAGGAGTTGAAACCACGGATGCGGTTGGGTCAGCCGATGCGCTCGGTGCGGCGGTGGCTACTGCGGCCGGAGTGTCTGTAGCGGTAGGGGTTGGCGCAGGCGCCTCCACTGCGCGAGCAATACCTACCGATGCGATGGCAATTCCCGCAACGAATGCTGCGGCGAAGATGCCCACCTTGTTGTTGAATGGCTTGAACATT
>JAGWUG010000231.1 GCA_028868555.1 Actinomycetales bacterium
TCTAACCACCTGAGCTACCCAGCCAGAACCGAAACCGGCTCAGGTTGACCGGCTTACCGACCATCCGAGCCCCGAGCGAGGATTGAACTCGCGACCCCTTCCTTACCATGGAAGTGCTCTACCACTGAGCTATCAGGGCGTGTACCTAAAAAGGCAACCTGTAGAGATTAGCACTATTTGGTATTTGCTGGCAAATGCCAGACGGCAAAACTCATCTTGTGAGCCGAGAATTCAGCGGTCTTTTTGCCTGCGCTCAACTTGGCTTCGCCCAGCACCAACTTGGCGTTCTTGAGGCCAGGAATAGCGTTCACCGAAATCTCCACGCCCTTGGTCTTGCCACGGGTGGCCAGGATGACCATGGTCTCGCGCTTGTTTTCGCGGGTGTAGATCATGGTCTCGTCATCGGCGTAAACAAAGCGAAGCGATCCATCAACCAGGGCCGAGTGCTTTTTGCGCAGGGCGGCCAGGCTGGCGTAGACGCCGATCATGCTGCGGTCGCTCGGACGCTCGTCGTTCCAAGGAATTGGGGTTCGCGAGTTCTCGCCGTTGAAGCCGTCCAGACCAAACTCATCGCCAGCCCAGACCACTGGAATGCCAGGGAAGGTGAACTGCATTCCGGCCGCAACCTTCTGGGCTCCTGTGAGGGTGTAGGTCTTGAAGCGTGGGGTGTCGTGGGTGTTGAGCGCGTTCATGTTGTTGAGGCGCACGTGCCATGGGAAGGCGGCGGCAAACTTGGTGTGGCTTGCCACAAACTCCGATGCCTTCTCCGCGCGACCGATGTAACCCATGTTCTGCAGATAGCGGTCCTGAGCCGAGAGGTCGAACATCCAGCGCCAGAGCGGGCGGGTGAAGTTTGCGTAGGTCATAGCGCCCTGCCAGCCGTCGCCCTGAACCTCATAGGCGGCGTCTCCGGTGTATTCGCCAAGCATGATGGTGTCAGGGTTGACCTCAACCATGGTCTTGCGAACGATGTTGGCCACCTCGGCGTACATGTCCTCTTCGCGGATGCGGCCTGTCATGTTGGCAACATCGATGCGCCAACCGTCGAAGCCGAATGGAGCCTTGAGCCACTTGGCAACCACCGAGTTCTTGCCCTCAATGAAGCGCTTGCGCAGCTCAGAGGACTTCCAGTTGAACTTAGGCAGGCTCGGAACTCCAAACCAGCTGTCGTACTTGGTGTTGTTCTCGGTGAAGTAGTAGAACTCACTCTCCGGAGCGGCCGGGTTCTTGTAACTCGCCTTGAACCACTCGTGGGCATCACCACTGTGGTTGCTGGTGAGGTCACCGATGATCTTGAAGCCACTCTTGTGCGAGGCCTCGATCAGCGCCGAGAGGGCTTTGTTGCCGCCGAGCAGTGGGTCAACCTCGGCGAACGACGAAGCATCGTAGCGATGGTTGGAACGACCAGGGAAGATCGGGGTCAGGTAAAGCAGGTTTACGCCCAGCTTCTTGAGGTGATCGAGGTGATCGATTACGCCCCAGAGGTCGCCGCCGAAGAACTGCTCTGACGTGCCGGGGCCCTGGCCGATGACGGGATCGCCCCACTTGGCCGCGATGGCCCACTCCGGGGTCTTGTGCTTGTCGGCCTGGGCCGAACGAGCCCAGCGATCCGGGAAGATCTGGTACATCACCGAACTAGGACCCCACTTAGGAGCGCTCGAGAAGGTGTTGATTCGGAAGTCGTTGATGTCAGGCTGCTCGAGGTCGAACAGGCCAACAGCGTTGTAGGTGAGCTGACTGCCATCCTTGCGAACAATCACGAAGCGGTAGTTGACCGCTGGGTTGTGCATGACGATGGTGGCCTCGTACCAGTTCCAGCCACCCTCGGTCTTAACAACCTTGGCTGGTGGAGTTGGGAATGCCTCGCCGCTCTCGCTGAAGCGAACCATGACCTGGTCTACGGCACCGATGGCCTCGTGGATCCGCACCCGGATCTTCACCTTCTCCAACAGCTTTGGGGCCGGGTTGGAGACGTAGAGCGAAGATCCGTCGTGGTGCGGACGAAGGCCTAGCGGAAGCTTTGCCAGGTTGGTCATTTACTATCCCTTTACTGCGCCACCGGTAAGACCGGAGGTGATGAAGCGCTGCAGGAACAAGAACAGTGCAACCACTGGGGTTGCAGTGATCAAAGCACCGGCACAGAACATAGCCCAGTTCTGGGAGTATGGCT
>JAGWUG010000232.1 GCA_028868555.1 Actinomycetales bacterium
AGGGTCTTTTCGTTGACCGGCTCAGGAACCCAGGCTCCGTCAACGGCAATCAGCTGCTTGAGGCTCTCAACAAAGATCTCAACCGGAACTTCGGGCAGGGCCATGCGGTGCGCGCTGCGCTGCAGGCGCTCGGCGTTAGCGGTTGGGCGGAAAGTCCAGATCGAGCCGTCCTCGTGACGGTAGGCCTTGATGCCCTCGAAGATCTCCTGGCCGTAGTGCAGAACTGCCGCGCTCGGGTCCATCAGGATTGGGCCGTATGGCTCAACGCGGGCGTCATGCCAACCCTCGTCCTTGGTCCAGGTCACAACCACCTGGTGGTCGGTGAGCTTGGCGCCAAAGACCGGAGCCTCGAGAATGGCCTCTCGCTCGGCATCAGGAAGCGGGTTTGGATTGCGGGTTACAGTCCACTGGTAGGTCATGATGTTCCTTCCGCGGTCGGGGCCGTCTTTGGCCTCCGCTCGCAAACTTTAGAGGTGGGCGAAGATGCTCTGGGCAACTTCGGTGGTGCTGCGCTTGGCGCTGCCGCGACCAGCCAGATCGGCTGCAACCGCACGCTCAATGCGGCCGGCGGCAACCGGGTTCTTCAGGTGGTCAAGCAGCAGTGCTGCACTCAGGATGGCTGCGGTTGGGTCGGCAAGGTTCTTGCCTGCGATGTCCGGAGCCGAACCATGTACCGGTTCAAACATGCTTGGGAAGTCGCCCTCGGGGTTGATGTTTCCGCTGGCGGCGAGGCCGATTCCACCGGTGATGGCGGCGGCCAGATCGGTGAGGATGTCACCAAAGAGGTTGTCGGTCACGATTACGTCGAAACGCTCAGGATCGGTGACCATGAAGATGGTGGCTGCATCGATGTGCAGGTAGTCGTGGGTCACGCCCGGGTACTCCTCGGCAACGCGGTTCACGATGTTCTGCCACATCCAACCGGCGTGGACCAGCACGTTGTGCTTGTGAACCAGGGTTACCTTCTTGCGATCGCGGCTGGCGGCTAGCTCGAAGGCGTAGCGGACGGTGCGCTCAACGCCGAAAGCGGTGTTGACCGAAACCTCATTGGCAACCTCGTGCGGAGTGCCAACACGGATGGCTCCACCATTACCAACGTAGGGACCCTCGGTGCCCTCGCGGACAACCACGAAGTCGATTTTGCCCGGGTCTGCCAGCGGGCTAGTGACTCCGGTGAAAAGGCGCGATGGGCGCAGGTTGATGTAGTGGTTGAAAGCAAAGCGCAGCTTCAGCAGCAGACCGCGCTCGAGCACACCGCTCGGAACCTTTGGGTCACCGATGGCGCCCAGGAGGATTGCATCGTGTTCCTTCAGCGCGGCCATGTCGGCATCGGTGAGGGTCTCGCCAGTGGCGTGGTAGCGACGTGCGCCCAGATCAAACTCGGTGGTCACAAAGTTCACACCAGAACCACGGGTCACAAGTTCAATGGCCTCCAGGGCGTACTTAGTTACCTCTGGGCCAATACCATCGCCACCAATAACGGCGAGCTTGTATTCACGAGTCAATTGAAACCGCTCCTAAAGCAAGTTGTTTCTATCAACTTTACCCGTGGATTAGGCGGGTTTTTGGGCCAGCAGTACCACTGTCACCGATGGCTGGAATCCGGCATCGGTGCGCACCTTGCCGTCACGGTTTTCCAGCGTCACAACTTGGAGGCCAAGCCGGTCACAAAGCGTTTTCAAAGAGTCCACCGATGGCAGGGTGTCCGGGTTCTGTGGCCCGTGGCTGTTGTGCTGCAGGTTCTCCAGCGCGTGCCAGACGCCCATGAGGTAACCGCCAGGCTTTAGAGCCGCCACTGTCTGGTGCATGGCCTGGGCAAACTGGTGAGAGTAGATGTGCAGGTAGGCAACCAGGGCCAAATCGACCGGAGCTAGGTGAGCCTCAAAGTCAAGTGCGCTCGCCTCGGTGGTCACCAGGCGATCGGCAACCCCACGTTCCTCTGCCAGAGCGCGAGCCTTTGCGAGTGCATTAGGGGCAAAGTCAATGACCTCAACCTGCCATCCCTGCTCGGCCAACCAGACACCGTTGCGACCTTCGCCACCGGCCACATCGATGGCCTTGCCAGCCGCCAGATGACCGCAGAGTTCAACCACAAACTGGTTTACGTCCTTGGTGTACACAAAGGCATCGGTGTCATACTTCTTCACCCACGAGGTGTTGTCCATG
>JAGWUG010000233.1 GCA_028868555.1 Actinomycetales bacterium
ACATTTCCGACGAGTCCGAACGACTCTGGGCGCGCGAGCTCAACTCCGGAGACCTGGCTCAGCACCAGGCGACGGTCGAAGAACTGCAGGCAAACTTTGCCAGTTCAAGGTGGGCCAACAAGGTGGCAGTCGAGGCCGAGACTGAGATTCAGCTTGCGGTTGGGCAGAACATCTTCATCTGCAAACTCGATGCCGTATTCCTGAATGATGACGGATCTCTCGAGATTGTCGACTGGAAGACCGGTGCCGCGCCGGCCGATGAAGCAGAACTCGGTGAACGCGCGCTGCAGCTCTCGCTCTACCGATTGGCATTCGCCACACTTCGGCAGATCCCGCTCGAAAAGGTCAGCGCCTGCTTCTACTACGTTTCGGAAGACCGTGAAATGGTGCCGAGCGATTTCCTGACGCTTGATCAGCTCAAAGAGCGCTGGTCGAAAGTCGCGGCGGCTAACTAGAAGAGTTCGCCGTTTGGCTTTTGCTCGTCCTCGGCAACAACCTCAATGGGCGCGGTTGCATCGGAGACGGTTGGAATTGGGGCGGTCTCACCAAAGAGATTCTTGTGGTCGTAGGACGAGTCCACCACCGGCTCAAAGAGCGAAGCGCTTTCTAGGTCAACCTCGGCTGGATCGTGCTCGTCAACAACCGGCATGATCAACGGAATCTCAATAGGTGCGGTCGCAGGCGCATAGGCCTCATCGGCAACCACGCTCTGGGCAACGTCAACAAATCCGGCAGCCGAAGCAAGGCTCGCAGCCGCCACAGGGGCATTGCCAAACTCGCCTTCGTCACCAAAGGTGTCTACGCCAAGAGGCTTAGGGCCGATAGGGCCAACGGTGCCGCTCTCAACATCGCCAACCAGGTCGAGCAGGAAGTTCTCTGCGTCAGAAATGGTCTGAGCATTTCCGGACGCAATCTCACCAACCAGGTAGTTGGCGTATGCCAACTCTGCGTAAAGCTGAGCGCGGGCGCGCAAGTTCTCATCAACGCCACCGCGAAGGCGCTCATACTCAAGCAAAGTGCTGTACGAGAACTCAGGGTTTCCGTAGCCCTGAATCCAAGCAAAGTCGATGGCAGGGTCGCCAATGTGCAGGCTGTCCCAGCCGAGCACGGCCGAGATGGTCTGGTCGCTCTCCAGGAAGTGAGCTGGACTGGCCTGACCGTGGATCACAACAGGCTGGAAGCGCCAAAGGCTAACGTCCTCAAGAGCGCGCTCCCAGCGGTTGAGCAGGAGTGCAGGCACGCGACCGGTCTGGGCGGCGCGGTCCAGCTCGGCAACGCGCTGCTTCACGGTTGCGGCTGCGTCGTAGGAAGGCAGGCCGTTGTTGTCAACCACGCTCAGTGGGAGCGAGTGAATAGCGGCCAGGGCGTTGGCCACGCTCGAAACCATTGGGCTGTTGGCCGCAACGTTGTGGAATTCCGCAGGGGCACCATAAACGTAAGTGAACAGCAGGGCACGGCGTCCACGGGCATCCTTGGTCTCGCCCAAGAACTTGGTTACCTCAAAAGGGAAGTGTGCACGGAACGTAGTGAGGGCACGAAGCGCAACCAGTTCGGTGTCCAGTTCCAACTCGGCGTTGGCGCTGCGAGCCTGGCGAATTACGTAGTGGCTGCCATCGGTGGCAGTGAGTACAGCGGAGTCAAAGCGGTCACCGTGCCCGTGCGAAAGCGGGATAGCTTGAACGAAATCAAGTTGGGGAACGGCGTCTTTGGCCAGCGCCGCTAAAATCAAGGGTGACTTAGCCATGGTTTTAGGTTAGGTAGTTGACCGCCAAAAGCTGAGCATTGCCACGCCAAAACAGGCTAATCTGCAGGTTTTTCACCGATGAAGGGGGCCCACCGATGACCGGGCTTCCGCAACTTCCGCACCTGCCTGCCGCACAGATCGCGCTCGACCGCGACGGCGAATTCCGCAATCACCCAGAACTGTTCGATCTGCTCTGGAGCAACCCGCAAACCCGAGTCTTGGCGGTGCACAAGGGCAAGGTCATGCTCCTTGAGAACGACGGCCACCCGGTTGCGCGGCTGCGGCTTCTCCCGGTTGAGGCCGTTCCCAGCGCCCAGTTCCGGGTCTATCTCGGCAAAACCCTCTACTCCGAAGGCGCGGAGCCGGCAGCCACACCGTTGGTCCTCGCCGTCCTATCCGACAACTCGGCCCAACAACT
>JAGWUG010000234.1 GCA_028868555.1 Actinomycetales bacterium
CGCTCTGGGTCCTGGCTCTCCAGAACCAGCAGCTGAGCCATGATGTCGTCGGCGCTGGCGTCGTCAACCTGCACGCCGAGGAACACGATGCGGTCCTCGAAGAGCTTGTTGTATGGGTCCTGGCGCTTGTAGCCGTAAGGAGTGCGCTCCTCGAAGCTAGGAAGAATGTAGCGGGAGCCTGGCATTGCCACGTTGGTACCTGGGTAGAAGTTCATGCTGGTTTCTCCTAGTTCTTACCAACACCGGTGAAACCGGTGGCGCTTTCCTGAATGTGGTCAATGAAGCCGTACTCCAGGGCCTCGGCAGCGGTGAACCAGCGGTCGCGGTCGCCGTCTTCCATCACCTGCTCAACGGTCTTGCCGGTCTGAGCCGCGGTGATGGAGGCAAGCTGCTTCTTCATGCTGGTGATGAGCTCGGCCTGAGTCTGAATGTCGCTAGCGGTTCCGCCAAAGCCACCGTGTGGCTGGTGCAGCAGAACGCGGGTGTTTGGGGTGGCGTAGCGCTTACCCTTGGTGCCAGCGGTGAGTAGGAACTGCCCCATCGATGCACACATGCCGATGCCAACGGTCACGATGTCGTTTGGCACGAACTGCATGGTGTCGTAGATGGCCATACCCGCGGTGATAGAGCCACCTGGCGAGTTTATGTAAAGGAAGATGTCCTTGGTGGAGTCTTCGGCTGCCAGCAGCAGAATCTTGGCGCAAATCTCGTTGGCGTTGTCGTCGCGGACGTCCTCGCCCAACCAGACAATGCGGTCCTTCAGGAGGCGGTCAAATACTGACGTGCCACCCATGTTGTGTTCAGCCATGGCTCATAACTCCTAAACCTGTTTGGTGTTGCTAGACAAAGATAACCGCCACCGATGCGGTGACCCGCCATTGTTCGCCATTAGCAAGAAATCGGCCTCCCGAACTAACGAGAGGCCGATTCCGAATGCTTTGAGTGACTTAGTGGTCGTGACCCTCGTGGTCGTCGCCAGCCTCAAGACCGGTGCCCAGGAAGGCGCTGATGTCAACAGCCTTACCCTTCTTGTCCGTGACCTCGGCGTGCTCGAGCACGAGCGAGAGACCCTTGCGACGGGCAACCTCGGCGACGTAGGCCGGGATCTGACCCTGCTGGTCGATGATCTTGATGAACTCGTTAGGGTCCATCTGGTACTGCTGAGCGGTTACGTACAGGTACTGCAGAAGCTCCTGCTCGGCAACCTTAACCTCTTCGGCCTCGGCAATGGCGTCTAGAACCATCTGGCTCTGGAAGCCCTTGGTGGTCTCCTCGGTAACTTCCTTGCGGTGCTCGGCGTCCTCAAGACGACCCTCACCCTCGAGGTGACGGTTTACGTCTGCGAGTACAACCTCGTCCGAAACTGGAACCTTGGCAGCAGCAATAATCTGCTCAAGTGCCAGGTCGCGAGCCTGAATGCTCTGGTTGTAAACCTTGCTCTCGGCCAGCTGCTTCTCCAGCGACTCCTTGAGCTCCTTCAGGGTGTCGAACTCCGATGCCAGCTGCGCGAATGCGTCGTCAGCCTTTGGAAGCTCGCGCTCCTTGACTGCGGTCAGGGTAACGGTGACCTCTGCGTCTGCTCCGGCCTTGTCGCCGCCAGCAAGCTTGGTCTTGAAAGTGGTGGTCTCGCCGGCGGTGAGAGTCTCGAGAGCCTCATCGATGCCGTCCAGCAGGCGGCCGGAACCGATCTGGTAAGAGATGTTCTGAGCGTTGTCGATCTCAGTTCCGTCGATGGCTGCAACCAGGTCGATGGATACGAAGTCGCCGCTCTTGGCAGCGCGCTCAACAGTCTTCAGGCTGCCGAAACGAGCGCGCAGGTTGTCGAGCTCTTCGTCGATCTCGATTGGAGCGACCTTGACCTCGTCCACAACGACCTTGAGGCCCTTGTACTCAGGAAGCTTGAACTCTGGGCGAACCTCAACCTCAACCTCGAACACCAGGTTTCCCTCGAAGGTGTTCTCGTCCGGGGTGGACTTGACGTCGGCCTGTGGCTGAGCCAGCGGACGAAGCTTGTGAGCCTCGAGAGCCTGACGGTAGAAGTCGTCGATTGCATCGTTGATGGCGTGACCGAGGATGGCAGGCTTGCCAACGCGGGCTTCGAGAACCTTGCTAGGAACCTTGGCACCTGGACGGAAACCAGGAATGGCCACGTCCTT
>JAGWUG010000235.1 GCA_028868555.1 Actinomycetales bacterium
TTTCGGCGTTCTCCATCAACGAGAGGCTGGCATCGGTGAGAGTGAAGCCCGGGGCGATTGCATTCACAGTGACGCCGTTTGGGCCGACCTCCTTGGCCATGACGCGAGTCATGCCGATTACTGCCGACTTGCTGGCAACGTAGTGCATCCAAAGCGGCGACCCGCTAAACACGGTGGCGGAGGCGATGTTCACAATGCGTCCGCCGGGCTGAGCCATCTTTGGGTAGATAGAGGCCGAGCACAGCCAAGCACCCTTCACATTTACGTTCATCACTCGGTCCCACTCATCGGGATCAATTTCGGTGAACTTGGCTCGCTTGAGAGTGGCGTAAATGGCTGCGTTGTTCACGAGAATGTCTATGCGGCCAAAGTGCGAAACCGCAGCATCAGCCAGCGCATCGGTGGAAGTCTTGCTGGTCACATCCACGCGCACGGCCAGCGCCTGACCTCCGGCAGCCTCAACCAAACTGACAGTCTCGGCCAGGCCCGCCTCTGAAACATCTGCAGCCACGATTTTGGCACCTTCGGCAGCGAAGCCGAGTGCAAACTCGCGACCCAGACCACCGGCAGCACCGGTGATGACAACAACTTTGTCTTGAAGTTCGAATCCCACAGTCACGTCTAAGCCTTTGGTCGGTAGGTTTTGGAAATCTGCGGAGTCTGGTCGATGTATGCCAGCGAGACCAGCACGCGGCTCATAGCGCGTCCCGCGTCGGTGAAAAGCTCGTTGTAGGCGCGGTAAGCGCAGAGGCGCAGTGACTGCTCATCGGTCAGGCCGAACCAGTCGTTGACCACGCTGCGACCGTGTGGGCTCACTCGCCAAATCTTGTCGGCGTCCTTGACCAGTGCGTCATTCAGGCTGATGGGTTCAGGCCTAGTGTCGTGGCCATCGATGATGGCGCATATTTCATCGATATCAGCAACAGGAATGCCAACCTCACCCAGAATCCGTCGGGCGATCTTGGCTCCCTCTTTCTCGTGCTGAACCACCAGGTGTGCTCGGCTGCCATCGCGGTCTGGGGCAATTGCCTCTAGGTTTTCGCGCTCATCAACTGTGGACCAACCGATGTCGTGAATCAGGATTGCGGGAAGCACAATGTTTTCCTGCGCCTCGGGAATCTGCGAAAGCAGGGCGTTTGCGATTCCATAGGCATATAGGCAGTGTGCGTCATTGTCGCGGGTCTTCAGGTAATCCTTGGCGAGCTCCCAGATGGCAGCATCCCGCGGAGTGAGGGCCATTGCGCCGGGAACTTGCTCGGCTGCAGGCAACTTGTCCGTGACGTCACGGCCAAGGTAGTTAATCACTTCGCGGGATGCTGACATTTTGGTAACTCTCTTAGCTAACTGGCGTTAGCCGATGATTTCGACCTTGCCGTTTGAGCCATCCACACGAATGGTCATACCGGTCTTAATCTTGGTGGATGCCGAACCGGTTCCGGTCACAGCTGGCAGGCCGTACTCGCGGCAAACGATGGCCGCGTGGCTCATCATTCCACCGATGTCGGTAACAGTTGCCTTGATCTTGCCAAACACAGGACCCCACGAAGGTGCGGTCACTGGTGCAACCAAGATCTCTCCTGGCTGAAGCTGGTCGAGCTGCTCTGGACCGGTGATGATGCGGGCCTTGCCCTCTACAACACCTGGCGAAGCCGCCATGCCCTTGAGGCTGTTTGGATCGTCTTCGTCGCTGCCGAGCCACTGTGCAACCTGCTCGGTGGTGATACCCCAGAGCATGATGGTGAATGGCTCGTTGATTTCGGCAGGTGGCTCGTTGAAGGCTGGCTCCGGACGAGCGGTGCTCAGTGCGTCAACAATCTTGCGGCGACGCTCAATCTCCTCAGGCCAGTAGCTTGGGGCGATGCAGTCGGCTCCAACTCCCCAGCCGGTGGCTAGGTCGAACAGGACCGGACGCACTTCGTCACGGGTTAGGTACAGCATGTCATCCGGCTGGTTCCAGAAACCGTAGCCGTGCAGAACACGGCTGAGCTGTCGCACCTTGCGCCAGAAGACGCCCATGGTCCAGTGTTCGATGTAGAAGTTGTGGTCCTCCACGTATGGGTAAACGGTGCGAGCCAGGCCAAGCTTGCCCTGGAAGGTGGCCAGAGCATCGCCGGAAAGAAACTCAGAGTACTCACCTACGATGCGGTCGCGC
>JAGWUG010000236.1 GCA_028868555.1 Actinomycetales bacterium
AGGGCGAACATTTCGCGCTCCTCGTCTGGCTCGGCGTGGTCAAAGCCAAGCAGGTGCAGAATGCCGTGGGTGATGAGCAGAAGCATCTCGTCGATGGGCGCGTGGCCAGCCTTCTCGGCTTGCTCCTTGGCAAAGTCAGGGCAGACCACAACGTCACCAAGGATGCCCTCCGGCGCAACCGCTAGGTTGTCGCCGGGCACCAGCTCATCCATCGGGAACGAGAGCACGTCGGTTGGGCCCGGCTCGTCCATGAACTTGATGTGGAGCTCTTCCATGGTCTTCAGGTCAACAAAGCGAATGAAGAGGTCGGTGTTGGGGTGCAGGTGCATCCGGTCCATGGCGTACTCGGCCAGCGCATTTACGCGGTCCTGGTCGATGTCCCAGTCGGTTTCGTTGTCGATCTCGATGCTCATCGCTTACCTCCGGTTGGGGCTTGATTCTTCTGGTGCTTCTGGTCTTTCAAGGCTTTCTGAGCCAACTGCGTCTCGTCGTTGCGAGCGTAGGCATCAACGATTCGCGATACCAGGCTGTGTCTGACCACATCGGAGGCATCTAGGTAGGCAAAGGCCATGTCTTCAACCCCGGTGAGAATCTTTTCTGCTGTACGAAGACCGCTGACACCTGCCGGGAGGTCAACCTGAGTAATGTCTCCGGTGACCACCATTCGCGAGTTGAAGCCCAGGCGGGTGAGGAACATCTTCATCTGCTCTGGAGTGGTGTTCTGAGCCTCATCGAGAATGACGAAGGAATCGTTCAGCGTGCGACCACGCATGTAAGCCAGTGGCGCCACCTCAATGGTTCCCGAGTTCATAAGTTTGGGAACGGACTCTGGGTCGAGCATCTCGTGCAGCGCATCAAAGAGCGGGCGCAGGTACGGGTCGATCTTGTCGGTGAGGGTTCCAGGTAGGAAGCCAAGCTTCTCGCCGGCCTCAACAGCGGGACGAGTGAGGATGATGCGCGAAACCTCTTTGCGCTGGAGCGCCTGCACGGCCTTGGCCATGGCCAGATAGGTCTTGCCAGTACCGGCTGGACCGATGCCAAACACAATGGTGTGGTTGTCGATCGCGTCTACGTAATGCTTCTGGCCAACGGTCTTGGGACGAATTGACTTGCCGCGCGAGGACAGAATGCTCTGGCTGAGCACCTCGGCTGGACGATATCCCGGGCTGTCCGCCAGCATGCGGGCACTCCGTTCCAGGTCAGCCTCGGTCAGTTGAGATCCACCGGCTACCAACTGTGCCAGCTGGTAAACCAGCTCTTCTGCGCGGCGCACCGATGCGCTCGGGCCAGCCAGCTGGAGCACATTGCCGCGGGCTAGAACCTCTACATCCGGAGCCAAACGCTCGAGTGTCTTTAGAAGCTTGTCTTCCGGTCCATAGAGCGCGACCATCTGTGATTCGGGTAGCTCAATCTGACGCTGCATCCAGTCGTCTTTTTGGGCCTGGGAAAGGGAGTCTTTGGGCAAGCTCTACTACTTCTTTGGAGTGGTGCTGGTGATGTGCCCGTGGGCGTGGAATACAGTCTGTCCGGCCTCGGTACCAGTGTTGAAGGTGAGGCGGAATGAACCAGAGCTGTGCTGCTCGGCAAGGTGCGAACCCAGCTGCACCAGGTCAACCAGCGCATCGGGGTTGGCGAAGGCCAGCTCGGCCACGTTGCTGTGGTGCTCACGCGGGACCACAAGGATGTGGATTGGCTGACGAGGAGAGATGTCCTTGAAGGCGATGCTGTGCTCGCTCTCCCCCACTAGAGTGGCGGGAATTTCTCCGGCAACTATTTTGCAGAAGATGCAGTCCATGATTCGCCTTTCCTGATTGAAGTTTACGCTCGCTACCAGCGCTGGAGCCTCGCCTGGAGAACCGAAATAGCCGCGAGTCCGGCGGTTGAGGTGCGCAGCACCTCAGAGCCGAGGCGAACCAACTTTGCCCCCGCAGCCTCGAGAAGGGCCAGTTCGGTTGGCGAGATTCCGCCCTCCGGTCCAACCACTACCGAGACCACGCCAGTGTTTGGGAGCTCCACCTGGTTGATCGAAAGTTCGGCGGTTGGATCGAGCACCAAAAGAAGTCGCTCAGTGCCGGCCAGCTGGGCCAGTTGCTTTGTGGTGACTGGAGTGGCCACAGTTGGCACCCAAGCGCGCAGAGCTTGCTTTGA
>JAGWUG010000237.1 GCA_028868555.1 Actinomycetales bacterium
GGTTCCGGCGGATGTGGTTTCCACCCGCAGCTTTGAGGGCTGGTGGAAGGTGGCTCGGCGGGACACCCCAGACCTACTCACAGCCACTCGCGAGAGCCTGCTGGGCGTTGAAGAGACGGTTTTGGATGAGCGCGAACACCCATCGGTGTGGCGCGGAGGCGGGCAGGACCTGAAGCTGCACTACCGCTTCAACCCGGGTGCGGTTGATGACGGAGTTTCGGTTGAGGTGCCGCTGCCGCTGCTAGCTGGGCTGCGGGCCGACGAGTTTGAGTGGCTTGTTCCAGGCATGCGCCTCGAGCTGGTGACCACCCTGATCAAGAGTCTGCCAAAGGCCATTAGGCGCAATGTGGTGCCGGCCGGCGATTGGGCCGCTCGCGCATTGGCTGCTCTGCCTAGCGAACCGAGCGGTAGTTTGCTGACGGCTTTGGCTGGTGTCTTGCAGAAGCTCTCGGGCGCTGTTGTCACGGCGGCGGACTTTGATGTGAGTCGCCTCACTGATGGCCAGCGCATGACCTACCGCGTGGTTGACGCTCGCGGCAAGGTGCTTGGTGTTGGGGTTTCGCTGCCCGAACTGCAGGCAAAGCTGGCCAGCCACAACCGTCAGGCGGTTGCGGCCACGGTTGAACGCGCGCACTCCGGAATTGAGCGCGAGGGAATCACCGCGTGGGACTGGGATGCCATTCCGGCCAGCCTCGAGACCTCGCACGGCGGAAACGTGGTTCGTGCCTTCCCTGCCCTTGTGGCCGGCAAGGATTCGGTTGCCTTGCGCCTGTTCAGCACCCAGGCCGAGCAGTTGCGGGAGCACGCTCTCGGTTTGCGAGCCCTGGTTCGGCTCGGTGTGCAGTCGCCGGCGTCATACGTGAAGGAACACCTCACCCAGGCAGAGAACCTGGCTCTGGTCACAGCTCCGTACCCAAGCTTCAGTGCCTTCATCGATGACGTGATCGCCGCCCACATCGACCGGGAAATCCGACGGGTTCGGGCAGACGGACTGCTGCTCTCGCGGGCGGAGTTTGAGGCGGTGAGGGCATCCGTGCAGCTAGGTCTTATGGACGTGGTGTTCGATGCCAGCGGGCTGGTGGCCAAGATCATGGTGGCGGTTCGCGAGGCTGGCAAGGCAATCTCAGACACCAAGGCTTTCGCATTCCTGTCGGTTTTGGCAGCGGAGAAGGCGCACCTGGATGACCTGGTTCACAAGCCGGTGGCTGGCTTCTCCGGTGGCGGGTTTGTCAGCCTTGCTGGACTGGACCGACTCCCCCGAATCCTGGTCTACGTGCAGGCGGTGAAGCGTCGAGTTGAACAACTCAACGACAACCCCGGCCGCGACCGCACTGGACAGGTTGAGCTGGATCAGGCTCTGGCGTTGTTGGCAACCGCGCCTGAGAGCAAGCGAGAACTCGTGCGTTGGATGGTTGAGGAACTGCGCGTAAGCCTGTTTGCCCAGGTGCTTGGAACTCCGGAACCGATTTCGGTGACCCGAATTAAGAAGGCGTTGGCGGGCTAGGCCCGGGCGCGCTTGACGAAAAAGCGCACCAGCAGCGCAATCGCGAGGATGCCGAGCGACACCGGCACGGCCGGACCCGGGACTGTTAGCGCGAGCGCCCAACAGAGCAGCAAACCAACAACCGCAACACCGATTGGCGCAACGCGCTCGTTTGGCGTCTGACGCATCACCGAGAGGTGGCCGATTGAGTAATAGAACAGCACGCTGAACGACGAGAAGCCGATGACCCAGCTGAGGTCGCCAACCGCAACCAAGCCGATAGCACCGGCGGCAATGATCACCTCGGCAACCCAGGGCGAGCCCTGAGAATTGCGCAACTGGAAGAACTTGGGAAGCTCGCGGTCCTCGCCCATGGAAGCGGCAGTGCGGCTAACGCCGGCAAGCAACGCCAGCATGGAACCGAGCGAAGCCACAACTGCCACGCCAATGGTGAGCGGAGCAGCAGCCGGGTTGCCGCCTGGAATCAGTCGGTCACCCAGCAGGGTGAAGGGTGCATCGGCGGTGAGCAGGTTCAATCCCAAGAACTTGATCATCACAAACGCCAGCGCGCCATAGAGCACAATCACCAGTCCAAGGGCAATCACAATGGCACGAGGAATGTTGCGCTTGGCGTCGCGCACCTCG
>JAGWUG010000238.1 GCA_028868555.1 Actinomycetales bacterium
GTGGGGGATGACCCAGAAAACTCCAAGCTCACCGGTCTCGGTTTCGCAAGCGAGACCGAGCGTCTGCACCTGCCGGTTTCGGACTGGGCAACGGCCCACGCGCTGCTGGGCACTTGGCTCACCGACGCCTCGGTTGAGAAGGCCTGTTTCGACACCAAGAACAACCTGCGCAGGCTACTCGGTGCCTCTGACCTGCCGTTTATCGGTCAGGTTGCCGCCGGTTTCGACTATGACCCGCTGCTGTTGGCGTACCTGCTGAATCCAGTTCGCCGCGGCTATGCGCTGGATGACCTTGCTCTTGAGTACCTGGGTCTTGAGGTGGAGCGCGGCGACCCGAGCGCCATCATTCAGGATGTTGCGATCGATCCAAGCCTGGACGCCTGGCTTTCGCTGGTGCTAGCCACCCGAATGCACGCCGAGGTCACCCAGCAGGAACAGCTAAAGGTCTACTCGCAGGTAGAGCTACCCTCCAGCGCCGTGCTGGCCCAGATGGAGCACTACGGCATCCAGGTGAATCGCGCCTCGCTGGAGGCACAGTTCGAAACCCTCGGTGCTGAGGTCAACCAGATTGCGCAGGAGGCCTACGCCATCATCGGCGAGGAAGTAAACCTGGCCTCACCTAAGCAGCTGCAAACCATCCTGTTCGACAAGCTGGGTATGCAGGGCACCAAGACTGTCAAGACCGGCTTCAGCACAAATGCGGCGGCCCTTAACGAGCTCTACGAGCAGACCGAGCACCCGTTCCTGGAGAAACTGCTGGCCCACCGAGAGGCTTCCAAGATCCGCCAAATGGTTGAGATCGTGCTGAAGGCAATCGGCACCGATGGCCGCGTGCACACCAGCTACGGACAGACCGGAACCAGCACCGGCCGCCTCTCCAGCGACAGTCCAAACCTGCAGAACATCCCAATCAAGACCGAGCGCGGCCGTCAGATTCGTGCCGCCTTCGAGGTTGGCACGGGTTTCGAGACCCTGCTGACCGCCGACTACTCGCAGATCGAAATGCGCATCATGGCGCACCTTTCCGAGGACGAGGGGCTGATCGACGCCTTCCGGACCGGCGAAGACCTGCACCGCTACGTTGGTGCCCGAATCTTTGGCGTCACTCCGGCCGAGGTGACCCCGGCGATGCGTTCCAAAGTCAAGGCGATGTCCTATGGCCTGGTTTACGGCCTGAGCGAATACGGTTTGGCAAAGCAACTGCGCATCAGCAACGCCGAGGCAAAGCAGTTGATGGCTGACTACTTTGCCCGCTTCGGTGGAGTGAAGCGCTATCTGGCCAAGGTGGTCGACGTTGCCAAGACCGAGGGTTACACCACCACCACATTTGGTCGCCGCCGCCCATTCGATGACCTCAACTCGAAGATCTTCCAGATCCGCGAGAATGCCCGTCGCGCCGCGCTAAACGCGCCAATCCAGGGCACCGCAGCAGACATCATGAAGCTGGCGATGAACCAGATCGCCGCAGAAATGCTCAGCCGCGGGTTGGCCAGCCGCATGCTGCTTCAGGTTCACGACGAATTGGTCTTCGAGGTTGCCCCGGGTGAACTTGAGGTCATGAAGGCATTGGTCACCGAGCACATGGACAAGGTGGTGGAACTTTCGGTTCCGCTGGAGGTTCACGTGGGCGTAGGCCAAAACTGGGATCTGGCCGGACACTAGGCGGGGCATAAGTATGGCAAGTCAGTGCAGCGCGACCGTCACAATCCGGCAAGCCGATGGCTGGCATGCCAGACCGGCCACCGAGTTCGCGCAACTTGTTGGGGAATCCCACTTCGAGGTGACCATCGGTCGCCCGGGACAGTCGGCAACTAGGGGAGACTCGGTGCTTTCGCTGCTCACCCTCGGTGCGCGCTTCGGTGAAGAACTGGTCATTACCGTCACCGGGTCGGCAGAGCAGGGTGCAGACCCAGAAAAACTGCTAGAAAAACTGACCCAACTCTTCTAAACATCCTTGATTTGACGCGGACTTTTGGGGTAGTCTGAAGAAGCATTCTTGTGCAATAAACCGTAAATCGTCACGGTAAAGCCAGCTCATTCAGTTCTACTGGCAGTTTCAAAATCTTGATTTTGAAGTTGGTGAGCTTTTGCCGTGACCCGAGAAAACCCAAAACGAGTAAAA
>JAGWUG010000239.1 GCA_028868555.1 Actinomycetales bacterium
GGGAATGCCCACCCCGGTGGCATGCCCCACGAACTGGCTGATTTGCTCGTCTTCGGAGGCATAGGAGCTGACGATGATGCCGCGGTTTGCCGAACCAAGTGCCTTATAAAACATGCGCAGCTCGTCGGCCATTTCGGCACGGACTGGCCCACCCGTAGCATTCAGCTTTCCGGTGACGGTTGCGCCCAATAGGCCGGCTTTTAGCAGCGAGTTGCGGGGCTTGAGGTTAGGCCAGATGCCTTCGATCAGCTGCGGGGTCACCACGGTGTGGAAGCGACGACCAACCAGTCCGGCAGGGGTCAGCAGGTTCACGTACTGTTCGGCTCGGCGACCGAAGGCCAGGGTGTCTTCCGGCAGCTTTTGCTCCAGCTGTGCGATCAAGAAATCTGCTTTGTCGCGACCGGGGTTGCGCTCTACGAACCGGTTGGCGGCTGCAAAAAGGGCGACGATGGCGTCCAGGTTGCGGTTTGCCTGAGTGGCGATTTCGCCGATGCCGCGGCTGAGTTCGCCCCAGCGCTTGGCCAAGCCACTGGCGTCCCAAAGTTCCCAAAGCAGGTCTTCGATTGTTGCCTGGGTGTCCGCAGCGATGGCCTTTCCGGCTTCGATCGACTTGAGGAACCTGCGCACCTTCGAAGCATCCGAACCGCGCAGTGTTGCAGCAGCGGCAGGGGTTTCGAAGAGTTCGAGGATGAGTTCATCTGAGTTGCGGCCCATCTGGCCTTCGTCGATTCCTTCGAGCTCCTGTCTGCGCAACTGACGACGCAGACGACGGATCGATACCGAATCCAATCCGCAGAATGGCGAGCGCAGCAGGCGCTCGGCCGCTGCGGCATCCAAAGGAGTGTCCAACTGACAGACTGCAGCTAGCTCCAGAAGCTCACGCGATGCGAACTCGTCTCGGAGGGCCTTCTGAGCACCAACGATTCGAACCGGAACACTTTCGGCGGCCAGCGAGCGCTCCAGTGTGTCCAGTTGCTGGCGGGTGCGAGCAACCACCGCGATTTCCTGCCATGGAACCTGGTGTTCCAGATGCAGTTTGCGAAGGGTGAAGGCCAGCCACTCAATCTCGTCTTGCTGTGACGAAAAGACCTTGGTGACCAGACCCAGGGCATCTGCGCCGGATTGCGGCGATTGACCCAGGGCGAGGCCATGGACCACGCGCTGCTGACCCGCGCCTTCTGCACCGATGAGCCCAGAAATCTTTTGCATCGCTTTTGCCGAACCCGCGGGTTTACCCCACGGGTCCTTGTGCAGACCGATTACCTTGCTGGCAGCACCGCGAGCGGTAGCGACCGAGCTGGCGAGGTCGGTGAGGATTCGAGGATCGGCCTGGCGGAAACCGAGCGTTGATGCATCAGGATCGCCGAAGAGTGCGAGGCCGGCGCCGTGGGCGGTCAGGTTTAGCAGCAGGCGCTGTGCCGATGGTGTGAGCTCCTGGGCGTCATCCACCAGTACGAAACGGAAGCCAAGATTGGAGCCCTGCCGCGAAAGCAGTTCGATGGCGCGATTCACCAGCGACGGGGCGTCAAAGCGGTGTTGGTATTCGGCGCTGGCAAGCAACTGCTGGTAATCCTCGAACAGAGCGGCCGCCGCGCGCCACTCGGGATGCCCCTCCGCCAAGCCCGCCAGCCCTGCGGCATCAACGCCGTGCTCCTGGCAGGAGGCAATTAGGTCGCGCAGTTCGGTGCGAAAGCCAGAAAGCCCGCGGGTGACAGCGTTGATGTGGCTGGGCCAAAGATCGGCCGCCGAAGATGCCTCATGCGCGGTAAGCAACTGTGCAAAGATGGCGTCCTGCTGAGGGCCCGAGATTAGTTCGGGTTCGCGCAGGTCATTTGCCAGCGCATAATGGCGCACCACTGCGAAGGCCAGCGAAGAAACCGTTCGCGCCAGCGCGCCCTCCACCGCGTATGCACCCTGTTTATCTGCCGATGCCTGCGAGGTGCCCAAGTTGAGCAGCAAGCGGTCACGCAAAACGGCCGCGCTCTCGCGCGTTGCCGCCAAAACCAGGATTTCCTCGGGGCGGAAGCCTTGCTTCAGAACAAGCTGCCGATGGAAAGCACCGAGTGCACTGGTCTTGC
>JAGWUG010000240.1 GCA_028868555.1 Actinomycetales bacterium
GAAGCTGTCCCAAGTGGGTGCGTAGATGTCGGCGGTATCAAAGAGGGTCACACCCGCGTCCATCGCGTGCTGGAGGGCTCGTTTGAACTCGTCGCGTGCTGGTCCGGCCACCAGGGTGGGTGCACCACCCCAGCTGGCGTTCATAAAGCCAAAGCCTAGGGGAACCTCTAGCTCGAGGAGTGGGTTAGAAGGCAGCTGAACCAAGGTCAACTCCAAGCAGTTCGGCAATGCAATCGGTGGCTAGTTTGTGGTCATCGCGCTGTGGGAGGCCAGAAACGGTGATTGTTCCCACAATGCCCGCACCAACAACGCGGATTGGGAAGCAGCCTCCGTGTGCGGTGTAGTCGCGGCGGTCGAGTGCCATCAGGTCGATGATGTTGGTGCCGAGTTTTTCGTGGAGGCCAACGGCGTAGCTGGCGATCTGGAGTTTGTTTACCAGGTTGCGCTTGCGACGGGCCCAGTCGGCATTGGCAGGCGATGTGCCAGGGTTCGCACCGAAATACAGCAGGTCATCGCCGCGACGGATGTCAACGATGACTGGCTCGTGTCCAGCGTGTTCCATGACTAAATTGCCAAGGGCTCGAGCGGTACGCTCATCAAACTCCTTGAACACCAGTAGTTCGTACTGGGCGTCAATGCGGTCAAGATCGGCTTGGATTTCAGCGCTCATGCACCAAGCCTAACTAGATGGCGAGGGTAGGAATTCCCATCGCGGCAAAGTCTCTATCGTGCGCGATAAAGACGCAGATTCGATTGGTTGAGCCTCGAGAAATTGCGATGAAATCTTGCCAGAGCTGATCCGCGCGCTCTGCATCGACGTTGGAGGTGGGCTCGTCAAAGATCAGAACTTGGAAGTCTGCAAGGAGTGCCCTTGCGAGAGCGATCCTCTGGGCTTCGCCGCCGCTCACGGCCGCGCCACGCTCGCCTAGCAGGGTGTCTAGACCCTCTCGGCTCTCGAACGTCTGTCGAAGCCCAACTTGGTCTAGGGCGTCCCAGAGTTCGGCATCGGTGGCTGTCGGCTTGCCAATTTGCAGGTTTGCTTTCAGGGTCGCATTGAAAATGGTTGGGCTCTGCTCAAGATATCCGATGCGTGTTCTAAGCGCCGCCTCGCTGTATTCGGCTATTTCTCTGCCGTTGAGTTCCACTCTTCCCGACTGTGGCCTGAGGAATCCGGCAATGCCGAATGCCACGGTGGACTTGCCCGCACCGCTCTGTCCTGTAAGCGCAATGGCTTCGCCCGTTTTGAGGCTTAGGGAAACTGGTCCAACCGTCCTGGTGTCGTTCGGGTAGGCAAAAGTTGCGTTGGTCAGTGACAGCGACTCCACCCGCTCAAGGGCCAACTCACCGGTGAAGTTCTGCACTTCCGCTGGCACGGTTTGGGCCAATAGGTTGCTGACTCGTCGCGCGCTGGGGGAGTACTTCTGTAGTGCAAACAGGGCTGGTTGCAGCTGGGTGAAGATCTCAAAGACTGCCATTGGAAGAAGCGCCAAGACCGCCAGCATTCGGTGGTCCAGGGTTCTGTATCCAACTCCGGTGGCGCCTTCTAGAGCGAGGTAGCAAACGGCAAGCGTTGAAAACAGGCTGAACACAGCGGAACCAAACCCGGCGGTCATCGCGAACCGCGACTGGGCCTTGGCTAGGTCGCGGTCCAGTTCGGCCAACGCAGCTAGTTTGGGAGTCTCCCAACCGTAGGCCTGGAGTAGGTCTTGGTTTTCCAAGTACTCCAGGCTCTTCGCATGCAGCTGCTCGCGGGCATCGGTGGCCTTATTCACCTGTATGCGGTTGAAGTAGGTGGATGCCGGCAGCGCCAGAACTGCAGATACAACCAGAGTCTCCAAGAGAATGCGCCACGCAGCGGTTGTGGGTGCCAGTAGCGCCAAAGCAACCACCGATGCCACCGACACGACGAGGCTCTGAACCACTGGCGCCACAACGCGTACACCCAGGTTTTGAATCTCTTCCACATCATTGATGAGCCTTGACGAGAGGTTGCCTCTGGAGATTCCCTGCAGACCCGCGGGTGCTAATGCTGCCACAGCGCTGAAGATCCGCGGCCGCAGTTCGGTTTGCA
>JAGWUG010000017.1 GCA_028868555.1 Actinomycetales bacterium
GTGAAGTCGGCCATGTACTACCCGGCCGTGCTGTTCCTGCTTGGCGTTACCTCGGTGATTGTTCTATCCACCGTTGTCTTGCCAAAGTTCAAGACCTTCTTCACCAGCCTCGACACCGAGCTCCCACCTGCCACCTCTGCCCTCCTGGCGATTACCGGCTTCGTGGGCGAGTTCTGGTGGGCTCTGATCATCGGACTCGTGGCAATCGTTGCCGGAGTTTGGGCCTGGCGAAACACCCCGAATGGCCGCCTGGCGATCGACCGCTTCACCCTACGCATTCCAATCTTTGGAAACCTGCTGCAGCTGGTTGCCCTGGAGCGCTTCTGCCGCATCCTGGGAAGCCTCAACGACACCGGCGTTACCCTCACCGATTCGCTGAAACTGGCATCGGAGGTTTTGGGAAACAAGGCCTACGAGAAGGCAGTCATGGGCACCCGCGACGGAGTGATCCAGGGCCGCGGTCTGGCCGACCCAATGCGCGACACAAAGATGTTCCCCGAGGAATCGGTCCAGATCTTCCGCGTTGGCGAGCAGTCGGGTCTTCTCACTCAGCAGCTAAAGCACGCTGCCACCTACTACGCCGGTGAAGTTGACTACCGGCTCAAGAACCTAACCGCACTGATCGAGCCAGTGGTGCTCCTGGTCATTGGTGGCGGTACCGGATTTGTTGCCGTGGCGCTGGTTTCAGCCATGTACGGCATTTACTCATCTCAGTCAATGGGGGGCTAGGGAAATATGGAAAAGATAAGAAGCTGGTACAGCCAGCAAAACGAGCGGGGATCATCGCTGCTCGAGGTAATTGTTGCCGTGGTGATTCTGGGCGTGGTCGGTTCGACCCTGCTCGGCGGCCTCAATTCGGCCAACCTGGCGCAGAAGAAGACCGCTCAGGTTGCATTCGCCGAGAACGCAATGCAGATGGGCAACGACTCGCTCGCGCTCTCGAGCTTTGTCGCCTGCGACAACACAAGCCAGAACCCATACGGCAACCTAAGCCTGCCCGCGAACGTGACCGTGATTTCGGTGGCCGTGGTGGACCCAACCACCAACGCGGTAACCCCCTGTTCCGCAATCACCACCGCTGCAGCCAAGAGCGCCGAGACCATCCAGCAGATCAAGCTTCAGTACACCAACGCAATCACCGGAGTGAACCGCATTCGCTACGTTCAGAAGTATCTGCAGACCCTGACAACCAACCTGAGCACCGACTGCAAGGCAGTGGGTTACCGCGTAAATGCCATCTCCCCATCGAGCCTGACGGTAATCGCCGGCGACTCGGGCAGCTACACCAACCCAATGAGCACCACCTGCGATGGATTCGGAACCGACAATGTCTTTTCGGCATCTGCGGTTACTGGTGTGACCGCAGTGGTTGATGCCAAGAACTACTTGACCATCAACACCTCAACCACCACCCCAACTGGAAACAGCGCGGTTCGCGTTGACGCCAAGGATGCCCTGACCGGCACCGCGGCCATCTACTCCTCGGCAAACCTGGTGGTGGCCCCAACCATGAGTCTGGCCAGCGGAAGTTCCTGCACCAGCAAGTACGTGGCCCTGATCGGATACGGAATGGTCAGCACCGGAAGCTGTGGCTCGGTTTCGTCCATCAAATTCACCCTCACCGGTGGAGTTCGCAACACAGCAGTGACAAGCTCGTGGCGAACCTCATCAACCTGGCAGAGCAATACGGCGAGCGCCGCACTCCCATTCGACCTAACCGTTGCCAACAATGTGGGCACCCTGACCTACAACAGCTCAGTGGCGAGCGCCGCAACTTACACCCTGCCGCTGATTGCAACGGGTGGTGGCCTAAACAACCCAATGTCGGTTGGTTCGGTCAACCTCGTGGTTCGCGACAAGCTGACCTTCGGAACCTTCACTCCAACTTGTTCCTCGAACTACTTGGCCAGCAGCAGCAACTCCAACTGCAAGTTCAGCCTTACTTCGCTTCCTGGCACCGGCTGGCCCGGAACTCTTTCAAACATGAACTTCGTCTCTGCAAACAGCGCTGCTTCGTTTGCAAGCGACAATGTCATTCCTCTGAGCTACAACTCTTCGGTGGATTGGCAGGCAGGCGCCAGCCAGGTGCAGTTCGGAAACAAGTCAAGCTCAAGCGCAGGCCTCTGCTCGGCTTACCGAGGTTCTGGCACCACCTACAAGACCGGCTACACCGCCGGTAGCGCATCCGACAGCATCCAACTTGGATACGTAACTGAAACCCTCAACGGTGTAACCCGCAACATTCCAATCATTGTGACGGTGAAGTGCTAATGACCAAGCTAAATCTCCGCTCAGATGCCGGTTTGACGCTGGTTGAGATCATCATTGCCACAGTCATCACCGCCCTCATCGGTGTGACTCTGGTGCGCATCACTTCCGACGTAGCCAACGGCTTGGGCTCGACCGTAGGCCACGTGGTTGCCACTAACCAGACCGTGAGCTTTGCTCGAACCCTGCGCAATGACATTGGCGGCGCCCAGGACATTTATCCGTTTGGTTCTAACCCTGCCCCGGCCGACTCGCAGACCTACCTCTGCAGCAGCTGGGATGGCGTGGCCACCGACTGGACCGACAGCACTGCCGTCAACTTCACCCGCCCGCTGTTCACCATTGCCTACCCATCGGTGAACTACGACCAGGCCTCGCTAACCGCACCAACCTACGCTCCCCCAACCCTGGGCTGGATAGGTTACGAGATCCGCAACTCCACCGATGCCGATGGCATGGTGACCTATGAGTTGTGGCGCGTGAACTGTGCCGACAATGCCGGAATCTCCAGCAATGTGGCGAGTGTCAGCCGCAAGCTGGTGGACATCGGTGATGTTTACAGTTTTGACGCCGCAGCAGTTGGAGCCGTTGACGGCAACAGCCCAAACGGTGACCCAGTGCTGTTCTGTCAGCCAACCACCAACCTGATCAACGGCGTCACCAACGACATTGGCAACCAGTGTGCTGTTGCCGGTGTGAACGCCAGCACCTCGGGTTCCAACGGAACCAACTTTTACTTCCAGTTCAAGATGCCATACATCGCGAACTCGGCAACCAACCAGCCGGGCGCAACCAACTCCCTGCAAACACTGTCGCCATCTGACGCCAAATACAGCAACCAGTTGACGCAATCAATAACAAGAAAGATCGGTAACTAACATGAAGTCCCTGAAGAACACTGACTTCCTGAACGGAAAGTCAGATTCGGGTGCGGCCCTTGCGCTTGTGCTGCTCATGGTTATCTTTCTGAGTCTCTGGCTCAGTTCGGTATTCCTGGTGTCGGCATCAAGTAAAAAGGCAATCGACACCAACATCGCGCAGGCCCAGCTGAAAGACACCAACATCGATGCAGCGTTGCAGCAGGCTTTGGCGGTCATCAACGGCCAGAGCGTTGGCTCCACAGCACCTGGCTACAACGGCAGCTGTGCCTCTACCAACATCAACTACACCGCGCCTGACGGCACCGTCATTCAGGTTCAGTGCACCCAGGCAGCGGACTCCGGCATTGCCGGCCCGATCGCCTCGTTCGTGCTGACCGGCACCAACTCAACCTGTGGCACCTCGTGTGTTACCGGTGTGGACGGCGGCTTGAACATTGTGTCGAGCACCACAGCCAACCAGTGTGCAGCCATCAGCAAGTTCAAGTTCACCGGTGGAATCTTCAACTCCTCCGGTTCGTTCCAGAACGTGAACGCCTGCACCACTCAGGTGGATGCCGCTGCCGGCCAGAACCAGCCGATCATCACCACTCCATCCTCGGCTCTTCCAGGATTCCCTGCGAGCAATGGTCCACCTCAGCAGGTAACCAACGGCCCAACCCAGAACATTCAGCCAGCTCGCATCCAGCCAGGTGCTAACGCCAACTCCACCAGCCCTGACGTAAACCCAGCCGGATCGAACCCACCAGCCGGTTCTTCGAGCAACGTGGTTTTCGACTACCTGCGCAATGAGAGCCAGAAGCTGGACAAGGACGGCGACAAGACCGACAGCAAGAACCTCGCGCAGATCTCTTACGCCGGAACCAAGGCAGACACCTGGGACGCCCGCGCCACTGGAGCCTGCTCGGTTAACACCTGGACTTCCGGTTCTGGTTTCGATGGCGCAGTGCACATCTCGCCTTCGAGCACCAAGAGTGGCTTTGGCCGCATTACCGGCAGCATGCTTCAGCGCCTGAATGAGCTCAGCAACTGCTCGACCCCGGCCACGATCATCTTCGAGCCAGGAACTTACCGTTTCGTGGCAGACAAGACGAGCACCAACAAGTCCAGCTACGAGTGGCTGATTCAGAACGGCACCAAAGTCATCGGCGGTGTTCCTGTGAAGGACAGCAACGGCAACATCACTGACTGCCGTACCGACCTAGCCGGCGTTCAGCTGCAGTTCCAGGACACCTTCCTGACCTTCAGCCAGAGCAAGGTTTGGCTTTGCGATGACGTCACCGGATCCACCGAGGCTGCCCACCAGCACCCAGTGATCTCGGCTCCTCGCAACGGTGACGGTGCTGAGTTCAGCTGGTCGGCAAACGGCCGCAAGAACTCCAACGGCGACGACGCGTTCCTCAGCATTTTGGACTACAAGACCAAGACCACTGGACACGAGCACGAGTACAGCTACCTGACCACCAGCGAGAAGAACTACCAGGACCGTGAGGGTTCCGACCATAACGGTAAGTTCGACACCTGGAAGTCATCGGAGCAGAGCACCTACGCAGCAAGCCTGCACAAGACCGTGGCTCAGCTCACCAGCGATGACAAGATCAAGGGTGAGGCCAAGCGTGGAATCCGCGATGAGCTGGACAAGAACGACCACTACTACTCGGTCTCCAGCTGTCAGGTTTGTGTCACCATCCACGGCAGCATCCTGGCTCCGGCCGGATGGGCAAACACCTGGGAGAACTCCCTCGTGAAGTGGGTTGTGGACCTGGGCATGAACTTCCGTGCCATGACCGTTCACATCGACAACGAATCGAGCAACAACAGCCGCGCGATCCCTGGCCGTTACGCCGGTGACCGTCTGGTTCAGCTGCGCTTCCTTGCCAAGACCAAGGGCTCAAGCGTCTTCAAGCCAATCGGCATGGAGACCGTGCAGATCGCCGACTACCAGGGCCGTCACCCTGGATCGGGCTACAAGGTCATTGCACGCCAGCTGAACACCAACACAAACGGCTAACCACCACTAAACCAAATCGCTAACCACTCACCACCGCACGAATGGGGCAAAGAATGAACAACAAATGGCAAAAGCGCACCGATGCCGGTTTCTCGCTGATTGAGATTCTGATTTCGGTAGTCATCCTGGGAATTCTGAGCTCCATCGTGACGGTGAGCGTGGGAGGTGCGCTGTACAGCGCCAACCTCAAGCAATGCAAGACCGATTTTGGTACCGCGACTCTGGCTGCAAACGCCTGGTTGAACGACAACACCAATGCGGACGGAACCGTGGACTTCTCGTCCTGGAACACTTCCACCGCATCGGTGCGCTACAGCTATGACCTCTACTCTTCTGCCGATTCCTCCGGTAACAAGACGCTGGCGGGCCTTGGCTACATGCAGGCGTTTCCAGCGGTTGGAACCGGCAGCAAGTACCAGCTGGGTTGGGGCTGGAACACCAGCACCAAGCAGGCTGTGATTGGGGTTTACAGCCCTAGCAGCACATCGGTGCGATATGGCAACAGCAACACTTCCGCCGACTGCGATTCAATACCGCGCTAGCAGTTGCGGATACACAACTAAATAGATTTGCAGTTGGTTAGCGGTAGCCGGCTGCAGAGCCAGAACGAACTGACACTTACTCTGGCCCTCGCTGTTCATTCACCCACGGCTTCCCCTGGCAGTAGGCTGAGGAACATGCAAAACGGAAGTCGCCACCCGGTTAGTCTCTGGGTGGCGGCTTTCGCTTTAACGGCCGCTCTGCAGATCTTTCGAGGGGCGCTAGAAGACACAATCATCTTCGTCGCGGGTGGTCTACTCATACTTTTGAGCACCAATGTTTTAGCCAAAATCAACCTGCCGAGCGCAAAGTTGACCGCGGGTTCCAACCTCGACTGGGCGGGCATGATTTTGCTATTCGCCCTCGCCTTCACGCCACGTCACACGTTCTTTAACCTGGGTATTTTTGTGCTGCTCCTGCCTCTGGTTTTGTTCATGGCATGGGGCGCTCATTCTGAGCCTGTTCGCCAGCTCACCAAACGTGATCGGGCTACAAGATTTGCTTGGAGCGCCTGGGCCATTGTGATGTGCCTGTGGGAGTTCTCGGCCAACATTCTCGGCCAGCTCTCCAAGGTGCCAGATGCCTTCCCCACCATCTCGGTTCTCGTCGACCCCATCTTGAAGTTGGAGCTTGGTCAGGCCGGCTTTGTGGTGGTCTGGCTGCTGGTTGGCTACTACCTGCTGAAGGCGGGCATCAAGTGAGCACACACGCTATAACAGTTGGTGGCTACCTCGTGCTGCTGGCCCTTGGCTTCGTGCTTTGGTTTACCACCCGCACCGATGCACACCCGCGCCTCACCAGCCTCAGCAAAATGTTTGAGCACCTGCTGCGCTATCGCGGCACCCGCCTCGGCCTAATCATCTTCTGGTGGTGGCTGGGATGGCACTTCCTGGTGAACGTGGTTCAGTACTAAGTTCCATGAAGTAGTTTGGTGTCATGAAATTTCGCCAGATTGGCCTGAAGGCCACAGACATTGACCGCGCTGCCGCCTTTTACACCGATGTCCTGGGCATGCAGCCGACCGCCATTTTCAACCCACCTGGATTCGCCTTCTTCAATCTGGAGGGTGTTCGACTGTTCCTTGACGTCAACGCGCCGGCCGGCCTGGTTTATCTCGAGGTAGATGACGTGCGCACCAAGGTTGAGGAACTGCGCGCCAAGGGCATTGAGATCTCGAGTGAACCGCACGTGGTATTTCCGGATGAGGGCGGGCTCTTTGATGCTCCGGGTAACGAATGGCTGGCGTTCTTTGTTGACTCCGAGGGCAACAACGTGGGCCTGATGAGCCGCGAGGTTCTCTAACCTGCAAAGACTGACTTAAAGAGAAGTGGCCGGCCCCATACGGGACCGGCCACTTTCAACTTAAGGCTTTAGCCCTTGATGGCCTGCTGGAACCAGGCTGCAAAGCGGGCTGGGCTGGTGAGCTCGGCCTCGGTGGTCCAGGCGTACTGCTTGCCGTTGACCACGATGGTTGGAGTACCGGTAACACCGAAGGTTGCACCCTTGACCTTGTACTTGGCGCCAAGCACGGTGTCGGTGGTGTTCTTTACCCAGTTGCCGAAGGTCTTGTTGTTGATGCAGTCGGCAATCTTGGCTGCGTTCTGAACGCCTGCCTCGGTGGTGCGCTTGATCAACTCAGGGTTCTCCGGTCCAGGAGTGCCTTCTGCCGGCTGGTGCTGGTAGAGCAGTGCCGAGAAGTCGAAGAAGTTGTTCGGGCTGTAGTTTGCAACACAAACTGCCGCGTTTGCAGCACGGCTGGAATAGGTGTTTGGCGAACCGCGACCGTCCAGGAACGAGATTGGGTGGATTTCAACGGTTGCTACACCGCTCTTTACCCACTGTCGCAGCTGGGCAGTGTTGCCCTGCTCGAACATCTCACAGATTGGGCACTGGTAGTCCACGTAGATCTGGATGTTTGGAGTGGCTGCCGAACCTGCGGTGGCTGCAGGTGCTGGAGTCTGGTGCTCGGTGAATGCCTCCAGGTTGGTACCGATTTTGATTCCACTGTCGTAGATCATGTTGGCCGGGCCGGTGGCATCGGTGGTGGACTGCTTGGCAGCACCCACGATGGCGGTGACGATAAGGGCCACAACAATCAGGATGGCGGCGGCGATGGAGACCTTGATACCGAGGCTCTTGTTGCGCTCCTTGCGTGCGCTGGCCTCGCGGAGTGCGCGGGCCTTTTCGCGGGTGGCCTCGCGCTGCTCAGAACGAGTCTGGCGGGATGGATTGGTAGCCATTGATTTCCTCACTGGATAAGCCGCAAACGTGACCTAAAGGTTATGGTTACGGCGACTTACCAATGATAAACCAAGGGTCTTAACTGCCATAATTGGAGAACCGTGCCCACGAAGGTCACGGCTCATTCACTACGGATCGTTCGGCACGTACCTGCCGATGAAAGAGAGACAAATCATGGCATCTGTAACTTTTGACGCCGCCACCCGCCTGTACCCAGGTGGAACCCGTCCAGCAGTGGACAAGATCAACCTAGAGATCGCCGACGGCGAGTTCCTGGTTCTGGTTGGCCCTTCGGGCTGTGGAAAGTCCACCACCCTGCGTATGCTCGCAGGTCTGGAAGACGTAAACGAGGGTCGCATCCTCATTGGTGACCGCGACGTAACCGACGTTCCTCCTAAGGACCGCGACATCGCAATGGTTTTCCAGAACTACGCACTCTACCCACACATGACTGTGGCTGAGAACATGGGCTTCGCCCTGAAGATCGCCGGCGTTGCCAAGGAAGAGCGTGCCCAGCGCGTTCTCGAGGCAGCCAAGATCCTCGACCTCGAGCCATACCTGAGCCGCAAGCCAAAGGCCCTCTCGGGTGGTCAGCGTCAGCGTGTAGCCATGGGTCGTGCCATCGTGCGTAACCCACAGGTATTCCTCATGGACGAGCCACTTTCCAACCTGGACGCCAAGCTTCGTGTACAGACCCGTACTCAGATTGCTTCGCTCCAGCGTCGTCTGGGCGTAACCACCGTTTACGTAACCCACGACCAGGTTGAGGCTATGACCATGGGTGACCGCGTAGCCGTTCTCAAGGACGGTCTGCTGCAGCAGGTTGACACCCCACGTAACCTCTACGAGCGCCCAGCCAACGTATTCGTTGCAGGCTTCATCGGCTCCCCAGCCATGAACCTCCTGCAGCTGCCAATCGTTGACGGCGGAGTTCAGTTCGGCTCGGCAGTACTGCCAGTTGCACGCGACATCCTGGCTAAGACCAACGCTGGCAAGATCACCGTTGGTATCCGCCCAGAGAGCATGGACGTCACCACCGGTGCCGGCCTCGACGTCAACATCGACGTAGTTGAAGAGCTCGGTGCAGACGGCTTCGCTTACGGAACCGCTCAGCTCGACGGCGTTGGCACCGAGATCGTTGCCCGCGTACACGGCACTGAGCACCCACACGCTGGCGACAAGGTCAAGCTTGCTGTTGGCGAGGGCATCATCCACCTGTTCGACGTTGAGTCGGGCTCCCGTCTGAACTAACGACAAAAAACTCATTGTGACTTCCAACGATTTGGAAATCACGGCTGCCACGGTAGAACCGGCTCTGCTGGATCTACCGTGGCATTTGCCGTTAGAGGACTGGCCCGCTGAAAACATCGCGGCCCTCCCCAAGGGTTTGAGCCGCCACACCGTGCGCTTCGCCCACCTGGGTGACTACGTGATTGCCATCAAGGAAACCCTTCCGGAACTGGCCAAGCGCGAGTACGACATGCTCAAGAACCTGGGCAAGCTGGATGTGCCCAGCGTTGAACCCTTCGCCATCATCAACGGCCGCACCGATGCCGACGGCAACCCACTGCTTTCGGTGCTGATTACCCGTCACCTCAAGTTCTCACTCCCCTACCGCGCCATGTGGAGCCAGGGTCTGCGGCCAGACACCGCCACCAGGCTCGTGGATGCCCTCGCGCTCCTGCTGGTGCGCCTGCACATCGCCGGCTTCTTCTGGGGCGATGTGAGCCTCAGCAACACTCTCTTCCGTCGCGACGCCGGCCGCTTTGCCGCCTACCTGGTAGACGCCGAGACCGGTCACCTCTACGACAGCGGCCTGAGCAACGGTCAGCGCGAGAACGACCTCGAGATTGCCCGCGTAAACATCGCTGGCGAGCTGCTGGACCTCATCGCCTCCGGACACGCAGCACCCGGTGTTGACGCTGTTGCCATCTCCAACCGCATCATCACTGCCTACCGGGACCTCTGGACCGAACTAACCGGAGTTCAGCTGCTCGGCCCGGACGAGCGTTGGAAGATCAACCAGCGCGTGAAGCGCCTCAACGAGCTCGGCTTCGACATCGAAGAGCTTTCGATTCAGTCCAGTGGACACGGCCGTCAGGTTCGCATTCAGCCCAAGGTGGTGGACGCGGGTCACCACAGCCGACGCCTCCTTCTGCTCACCGGTCTGGACGTTGAAGAAAACCAGGCCCGCCGCCTACTCAACGACCTCGACCAGTACCGGGTTGAGCACCAGCGCATCGGTGCCGATGAAGAGGTATTGGCGCACGAGTGGTTGAGCCACAGCTTTGAGCCGGTCATTTTGGCCATTCCGCGCGAACTCATGGGCAAGCTAGAGCAGGCCGAGGTCTACCACCAGGTGCTGGAACACCGCTGGTACCTGAGCGAGGCTGCGGGTCAGGATGTGCCGATGGCCGAAGCCGTTCAGGACTACATGGTAAACGTGCTCTCCAATCGTCGCGACGAAGAGGCACTGATCATGCCGGCAACCACCGATGGCTTCACCCTGCCAAACCCGGTTCCGACCGGCACCATCACCGTGGTTGACGACGATGATGTGGACTGGCGCGATCTGGTCTAGCCCCCCAGCAAAACGAAAATGGCCGCTCACGAATGAGCGGCCATTTCCTTTTGAAAACCTTTAGCGCGACTTCTTGGCGCGCTGAGTGGCGATCTCGTACAGGGTC
>JAGWUG010000241.1 GCA_028868555.1 Actinomycetales bacterium
AGGCTCGGTCTACGAGTACGGCACCCTGATTGCGGCCACCGGACTTCGCCCTAAGCGCCAGACCTACCCAAACAACCTGCAGGCCGGCCGCCATGTCATTCGCTCTCTCGATGACGCGATCGCCCTGCGCGCGGCTCTGGTTCCTGGGGCTCGAGTAGTGGTCCTAGGCGCCGGTTTCATCGGTTGTGAGACCGCCGCGACAGCCCGAAAGCTTGGCGCCGAGGTCACCATCGTGGCTCCGGGTTCCCTGCCAATCGGACGCATCCTTGGCGCCGACCTGGCCGCCGAGATCATGCGCCGCCAGCAGGCCCAGGGCGTTGAGTTCCGCATGAAGCGCACAGTGACCGACCTGGTGGGCGAGGCCCGAGTTGAGGGCGTTCTGCTCGATGACGGCAGCCTCCTCCCCTGCGATGTCTTCATTGAGGCCATCGGCTCCCACTGCAACACCGAGTGGCTTGAGGGCAACGACATCGACGTCACCGACGGTGTGCTCACCGACTCCAATCTGCGCGCAATCCGCACCTCTGGTTCAGCCTGGGACAACGTCTTTGCCATCGGTGACGTGGCCAAGTTCCCAAACTCACTCTTTGACGACCTGGCTCGCCGGGTTGAACACTGGAACATTCCCACTGAGTCCGGAAAGCATGTTGGGCAACTGGTGGCACTACAGCACTCCGATGCCGAGGACGCACCAGCCAAGCTGGCCGAGCTTATGACCACTGGATTCCGTCCGGTGCCTTCCTTCTGGAGCGACCAGTTTGACGTGCACCTGCTGGCCTTTGGACTGCTGGCGCTGGCGGACGAGCACAGGCTGGTTCAGGGAGACCTGAGTGGCGACTGCGTCTTTGAGTATTACCGGGCCGGCAAGTTGGTTGGCGCGGCTGGAATTGGCATGCGCAGCGTGGTCCAGGGCTACCGCAACGCATTTATGAGTCAGGAATAAAGTGAACAACTCCTTCTACGACCTCGACCTGAATTTTCCCGGAGATGAGCCGGACCCAGCCAAGCTTCCGCTAGCCGTGGTGCAGGGCGCCATTGCCCAGATGCCTGAGCCGCTGGCCGTGGTTGCGCAGGCAATCCTGGTGGACAAGCGCACCATGAGCGACGTGTCCCAGGAACTTGGTATTCGTCAGGGTGAACTGGTTTCGCGCCTGCAGCGAGCCCAGCTGGCCATCGGCATGCACGTCTTCCAGCAGCACGGCGGTCGCCACTAATGAAGACCTTCCAGAACTTCATCGGCGGCCAGTACCGCGAGGCGCTCTCCGATGAGCGCATGGACATCTTTGATCCAACCACTGGCCTGCCTTACGCAACCGCAGCGGTTTCCAGCGCCGATGACGTGGCTCTGGCCTACGAGACCGCCGATAAGGCCTTCGAAACCTGGGGTGAGAGCACCCCAGCCGAGCGCCAGCTGGCCCTGATTCGCATGGCAGATGCCATGGAGGCACGCGCCGATGAGATTGGCGCGGTGGAGTCTCTGGACACAGGTAAGCCGCTGCGTTTTGCCATCGGTGAGGTTCACGGCTGCGTGAAGCAGGTGCGATTCTTCGCTGGAGCCGCGCGCAACCTAGAGGGTCGCGCCACCGCAGAGTACGCCCGCGACCACACTTCGTCTATTCGTCGCGAACCGATTGGTGTGGTTGGACAGATCACTCCTTGGAACTACCCGCTGGTGATGGCCACCTGGAAGTTTGCCCCTGCCCTGGCGGCCGGAAACACCATTGTGCTCAAGCCTTCAGACACCACCCCGGCCGTGACTCTGCTGTTGGCCGAGATTGCAAGCGAGTTCATGCCTGCTGGCGTCTTCAACGTGGTCACGGGTGACCGCGGAACCGGCGCAAAGCTCGTTGAGCACCCAATCCCCCAGATGGTGGCAATCACCGGTTCGGTCGGTGCGGGAATCTCGGTCGCTAAGTCGGCCGCGCTAGACGTGAAGCGCGTTCACCTAGAGCTGGGCGGGAAGGCTCCCGTCTTGGTCTTCTCCGATGCAGACCTGGCGCGCGCAGCCCGCACCATTGCGGAGGCCGGCTTCTACAACGGTGGCCAGGACTGCACCGCAGCAACCCG
>JAGWUG010000242.1 GCA_028868555.1 Actinomycetales bacterium
TGAAGTTGAACGTGACCGGCATCGGCCAGCTGACCGGCGGCGATTGCCAGCGACTGCGAACGAGCGCCAGGAGCTAGGAAGATGTGGTCGACTCCGTTAGCCACCAACTGGGCTAGCAGGTTGGCCGCAAATGCCTGTGCCGGCGAATCGGTCACTTGCCCTCGCCCTCCTCGCGGAGTTTGCGGGCTAAGTTGCGGAGGAAGGTTGGGTCGTCATCTGGGGCCAGGGTTGTTCCCGTGCCATTGCCGGTAGCCGGCTTTGCGATTGGACGACCAAAGATTAGGTAGAGGATGCCACCGACCGGAGTGGTGAGCAGACACAGCGCCACCCAGGCCAACTTTGGCAGAACGCGGACCTCACGCTTAGGCGCGCTGGCGGCAAACACCGTGGTGAAGACGGTGAAAATCACCACCATGGCAATGAGGATTAGCGTGTAGCGCATTCTTCAAGCCTACTTAGGATTGAAGGTATGAAAAACCCTGTACTGGCCTACTTTTTGCTCCGAATTGCATTGTTTGTGGTGGCGCTCGCCATCCTGCTGATGCTGTTCCCAGCCGACCAGTGGATCCTCGCCGCGATCTTTGCCGCGGTCATCTCTTTTGCGCTTTCCGTCCTGCTGCTGCGCAAGCAGCGCGATGCCATGTCCACCTACATTTACGAGCGCGGTCAGCGCCGTCGAAGCGGTGCGAATGCTGCCAAGACCAAGGATGTTGAGAACGACCTGCTGGACGGCAAAGAGTAGCTTGCGGAGCAGTTCGCGCGGGCTTCGCCCGTTACAGAACCAAGAACTCGATAACCGCGAATAGCAGCGCGGCATAACTGGTGAGCTTGAGCACGAGGATGAGCTCCTTTGGCGTCTTGGCCGCCAGGAAAATGACGGTCGCAGGTGCAGTCAAGAACACCGCAGCCCAGCCAAACAGTGCCGTGTGATAGACCGAGCCAATCAGGCTGATGATCGCAAACGGCAACCACAGGTCGAGCAAGAAGATGACCTTACTCCAGGTTGCGCCAACTCGAACCGAGAGGGTCTTCTTGCCCACGTGCTGATCGGTAACGCGGTCTCGAAGGTTGTTGACCATGAGCACCGCGCAGGCGAAGAACCCGGCGGCCGCACCGAGCAGCACCGAGGTCTGATCGAGATAGCGCTGCTGAATGAAGCTGGTGCCGACGGTTGCCACCAGACCGAAGAAAATGAAAACCATGACATCGCCCAGACCGGCGTAACCGTATGGACGCTTACCGCCGGTGTAGAACCAGGCGGCCAAAATGGCTGCAACGCCAACTGCAGTCAGCCACCAGAGCTGGGTGATTACAACGATGCCCAGACCCGCGAGTGCAGCCACTGCGAATGCGATGAAGGCGGCGCGCTTTACCTCGGCCGGCTTGATGGAACCGGAACCAACCAAGCGAACCGGGCCAACCCGGTGAGCATCGGTGCCGCGAATGCCATCGGAGTAGTCATTGGCGTAGTTCACGCCAATCTGCAGCATGATGGCCACGGCGAGCGCCAGCGCCATGAGCACAACCGAGAAAGTCTGTGTGGCCAGCGGCATGCAGCAACCCAGCAGAACCGGCGCGACTGCCAGCGGCAGAGTGCGGAGTCTGGCGCCGGCAATCCACAGCTTGGCGCGCTTGCGGGACTTGTTCTGCTTGCTGTTCTTGGACATGCTTCTAGGCTACTTTGCGTTCTCGTTGAACTGACCGGACAGGGTCACGTAGTCGGTCTTGCCGGAGCTCAGGCGCGGCAGGGAGTCCACCCGGATCACTCGCACCGGCTTGGCCGCAAAGCCAAGCTGGCTAAGCGCATCGGCGGCAATGTAGTCGGCCACCTCGGGGCTGCCAACGTAGACCACGGCCGCACGTTCGCCCCACTCTTTGTCACGCACGGCGATTGCGGCGGCTTCAACGACGCCACCGATGCCGCGGACGGCCTCCTCGATGAGATCGAGCGAAACCTTGAGTCCGCCCGAAATGATGACTCGGTTGGAGCGACCAGTGATGGTGAGACGCCCGCTGGTTGGGTCAAGGTGACCAAAGTCGTTGGTGGTGTACCAGCCGGCGTCGTC
>JAGWUG010000243.1 GCA_028868555.1 Actinomycetales bacterium
CGTTCAACCACCTTTTCGTCGATGGCATCGGCAACGTCCTGCGCCAACTGCGCACAGGCGGCTGCTAGGCCGGCACTGTCCTCGCCAAAGGCTGCTACCAAATCGCGAAGCGCTGCGTTGGTGATCTTCTTGTCAAGGCGCTTGAATTCCTCGGTTGCGAAGGCCAAACGGTCTGGCTCCTTTGCCAGTTTCTCGCAGGTCACTTCGACCACCGCGGCGTCGTTGCGCAGCGCGTCAAGCAGTTTCTTGCCGCGCACACCCGAGGAGTGACGGAACACAACAGTAGATTCGGCATTGATGTCGGTCAGGTAAGCCAGACCGTCCTCGATCAGCGCATCGGAGCAGCGCTCCACGCCATCGATTATCACCAGACGCGGTTCATCGAACAGGCTCGGAGCGGTCAGTTCAATCAAGCGACCTGACTCGTAATCGGCGGCGTCCAGCTGAGAAATCTCCAACTGCGGGTTGCTCTTACGCAAGTCATCACGAATCGTTCTGAGCACACGCGATGCCAGGAAGTCTTCTGGGCCAGATACCAGAATGACCGAACCAGTGAATGCCTGATTCCACTTCACTACGCGCGCCTTGCTCACCCCTAAAGCCTAAACTAGCCCGCACCGGACGAGGCCCAAGCCAGCTGCAGTGAACCGTTGGCGCCACCCGGATTTGCGTCGATGGCCAGCGAACCCAACTGGTCGGTTCGCAGCGTCAGAAGCGCGTCCGAAGCCAGCCAGTGCAGCGCTTTAGCCGTGGGGTGCCCGTATGAGTTGCCAGCCCCCACCGAGATGGTGGCAATCGCGGGATGCACCCATGCTAAAAACGCTGGGTCTTGATCCGCCGACCCGTGATGGCTCAGCTTCAGAATGGATGGGACTGAACCGTATTCGGGTCGCCACCACATTTGCTTCTCCTCCATGATGCGCTGCTGACCCGTGGCCGGAAGGTCTGCCATCGTAAAGATGTTCAGCCCGGGCCGATGCCAGAACATGGCGACCGAACCATCGTTTGACGAGATCGAACCCTCGCCGCCGGCATGGGGAGTCAGCACCAGCCAATCCAGTCGATCGGGCTTGCCCACGCCCCCAAGTGTGCCCGCGTCGCCAAGCGACACCTTGCGCAACGGAATGTCCTCACTCCGCAGTAACCGCTCGCAATCTCTGGCTCCGGGTCGTTCGTCCACAAACTGCGTGGTGATTGCCTGAGTTACCACCCTGCCCTCTAATGCGCCGGCTAAGCCACCAACGTGATCCAAATCGAAGTGCGTAAGGACCAAAAGGGCAATGCGACGGATTTCCAGTCGCCTCAGGCAGCGATCGATCGGTTGTGGATCGCGCCCCACATCGATCACCGCTATTTGCGAACCGGCTCGCAGCACAGTGGCATCACCCTGCCCTACATCGCAGGCAACCATCACCCAGTTTTCGCCCGGAAACACTCCCCTTCCGGCCTTACCAGCCAGTTGTGTCACAAACATGACCAGCACCAGACCAAGCGCCAAAAATGCGATCCAGCGCCCCGGCAACCTTGGTTGAGCCCACCAGATCACGGAAAGCAATATCAGAGTTGCCAGCACAGGACCTGTTATGCCTGCTGGCAGGGCAACCGTGGGAAAAGTCTCCGCCAGAAAGTGACTCTGCACCAGAATGAACTGACTTGGCAGGGTTGCCAGCCACATGGCCGGAAGCCCAAGAGCTACACCGAACGAAGCCCCAAGAATAGCCAGGGTGGCACCAAGCAGACCCAGCAGGGTTATCGGCGTCACGACGGGCTCTGCCAAAAGGTTGGCGAATAAGCCACCCAGGTTGAACCCGCCCTGAATCCCCGCCAGCAGAGGCAGACAGGCGAACTGCGCCGACGCCGCTACTGCCACAGAGAGCGCCAACCACCTCGGCAACCACGCCAGCTTGAGGCTTAGCGCCGGCGCCAAAAGCAAGACCCCTGCCGTGGCCGCCACCGAGAGCCCAAAGCCCAGATTCATGGAATAGCTGGGGTTGATGATCAACAGCATGACAACCGCCAGGCTCAGCAGGTTTATGCCCTTGAA